>CATZPU010000126.1 GCA_958422845.1 uncultured Lachnospiraceae bacterium
GGGTAAGAAAATGATTCTGCGAATGTTGTTAAAAAGGACTGGAATACCCGATGAAAAAAGAATATAATAAAAACTGTTCAAATGCAGATAACAAGAAAGGAAGGTAGGAATAATGGCAAAAGAAATCATTGCAACAACAAAAGCCCCGGGCGCAGTAGGTCCGTACGTACAGGCGATCAAGGCAAACGGAATGGTGTACTGCTCCGGTCAGCTCGGTATTGATCCGGCGACAGGAAAGCTTGCAGATGGCGTAGAGGCACAGGCGCATCAGTCCATGAAAAACATGGGTGCGATTCTTGCCGAGGCAGGCTGTGATTACAGCAGCGTCGTAAAAACGACGATCTTCCTTGCAGATATGGATGATTTTGCAAAGGTAAATGAGATATACAAGTCTTACTTCGGCGAGGAGTTTCCGGCGCGTTCCTGCGTACAGGTGGCAAAGCTCCCGCTTGGCGGACTGGTAGAGGTAGAGTGCATCGCCTGCGTATAATGGCATAGGTATGGAGGTGTCTCCCGATACGGAGCAAAACAGCAGAAGCAATACTGCAAAAAGTATAGAAAAAAAGCGTCGCCCCAGATGGTTTCATCCGGAGCGGCGCTTTTTTGTTCCTGCACGGCTTATTCGCATATATGATTTTTCCAAAGCGCGCTGCGCAAATGGCAGTTATTGGTAAAATGTTGTTCCGGTGATGCCGCGGATACCGTCTCTTGCTTTTTCAAGCAGGGTGATAAGCGCAGTGCGTCCCGTCTTCGATCTTGCGAAATCGACTGCGGCCTGAACCTTTGGAAGCATGGAGCCCGGCGCAAAGTGCCCCTCCTCCATGTATTTTTCAGCTTCTTCTACAGATACGCGGGAGAGGTCGATCTGATCCGGTCTGCCAAAGTTGATGGCGACCTTTTCAACGGCTGTGAGGATGATCAGATGATCTGCGTCCAATTCTTTTGCCATCAGGCAGCTTGCGAAATCCTTATCGATGACTGCGCTTGCGCCTTTTAAATGATTGCCCTGCTTGGTGACGGGGATGCCGCCGCCTCCGCAGGCGATGACGAGATCGCCGGAATCTACCATGGTGCGGATCGTTCCGATCTCAATGATCTCGACCGGCTTCGGAGAAGCAACGACACGGCGGTAGCCGCGTCCCGCGTCCTCCTTCATGATATAGTGGTATTTCTCTGCGAGAAGCTTCGCTTCTTCCTCGGAAACGAATTTTCCGATCGGCTTGGACGGAGACAAGAACGCAGGATCATTTTCATCCACACGTACCTGAGTGATCATCGTCGCTACCGGTATATCCGAGATCCCGCGGTTTAACAGTTCCTCGCGCAGGGCGTTCTGGAGATCGTAGCCGATGTACGCCTGACTCATCGCCACACAGACGGAGAGCGGCGTATTCGGCTGATTTTTATCCTCGTGAGTAAGAGCGATCATGGCGTTGTTTACCATGCCGACCTGAGGACCGTTGCCGTGCGCTACGACTACCTCATTGCCGTCCTCGATGAGGTCGACGATGGCTTTTGCCGTGGTCTTCACGGCAGCCATCTGTTCCGGCAGTGTATTTCCAAGTGCGTTGCCGCCGAGGGCGATAACGATACGCTTTTTTGCCATATGATCAATCCTCCAGAGTTATTGAAAGATACGCGGAGTGGAACGTTCCTCCAGTTTTTTCAGGATATCGGCCGGATCTGCAAATTTTGCAAGGAAGATCATCGCTGCGATGATGTACGGCTTGAAGCTTGCTTCCTTGTAGAGCGGATCTCTGTAGTGGTCGAATACAGATGCGTCTACCTCGCCGCGCTCGCAGCTTACGCCTGTGATGTCGGCAGGGAGACAGTGCAGATACAGAGCCTTTCCGTCCTTTGTCGTAGCCATGAGCTCTTCTGTACAAGCCCAGTCTTTATGCTCTGCATTCTGTGCGAGCAGTTCTTTTTCCAGTTCCTTTATTCCTTCTGTATCGCCGTTTCCATACAGTTCTGTACGTTTTTCCATAGCCGCAAACGGAGCCCAGCTCTTCGGATATACGATGTCGGCGTCCTTGAAGGCTTCTGCCATGCTGTTTGTCTTTGTGAAGGAGCCGCCGGATCTCTTTGCGTTTTCTGCTGCTACGGCCTCAACCTCCGGAAATACCTCATAGCCTTCCGGATGAGCCAGCACAACGTCCATGCCGAAACGTGTCATCAGACCGATCACACCCTGCGGAACTGAGAGCGGTTTTCCGTAGGACGGAGAGTAAGCCCATGTCATGGCGATCTTTTTCCCTTTGAGATTTTCAACACCGCCGAATTCGTGGATGATATGGAGCATATCTGCCATGACCTGTGTCGGATGGTCGATGTCGCACTGCAGGTTTACGAGCGTCGGCTTCTGCTCAAGAATACCTGCCTTGTTTCCCTCAGTGACAGCGTCTACTACCTCGTGCATGTAAGCGTTTCCTTTGCCGATGTACATATCGTCGCGGATACCGATAACGTCAGCCATGAAAGATACCATATTGGCTGTCTCGCGAACTGTTTCGCCGTGCGCGATCTGTGATTTGCCCTCGTCAAGATCCTGTACTTCAAGACCGAGCATGTTGCAGGCAGAAGCAAAAGAGAAGCGTGTACGTGTGGAGTTGTCGCGGAATAACGAGATTCCGAGACCGCTCTCGAATACCTTTGTGGAGATATTGTTCTCTCTCATGTAGCGCAGCGCGTCTGCGATCGTAAATACAGCCTCAAGTTCATCGTCTGTCTTTTCCCATGTGAGGAAGAAATCTCCGTTGTACATATCCTTGAAATTCAGTTTGTTCAGTTTGTCAATATATCCCTGTAATTTCGCATCCATTGTATGTGATCCTCCTGAAAATATATTTGATTTTATATTATCTATTTGAAATAAGCAGTCGGCAGCGCCGCATAAACGGCAGCGCATGTAACGAGATCCTGTTTCCATGTCTTTTCGTTCGGCGCGTGAGCCTGTGCTTCTGCACCGGGGCCGAAGCCGATGCACGGAATGTTGTTGCGTCCCATGATGGATACGCCGTTTGTGGAGAACGTCCACTTATCGATGAGCGGACGGGCCTTTCTCATTTCAAGAGTCTCAGCAGCGCCGATTCTCTCTGTTCCGTAAAGACCTGTGTAAGCCTCTTCAAGAGCCTTCGTTACCTTGTGATCCTTCGGGATCGCCCATGTCGGGAAGTAGCACTCGATCTCGTAAACGCATCCTGTGTAGGACGGACGGTCATAGTGGTACATGGAAACGACAACGTCATCGCCGTATTTTTTTACGGACGGAAGATTGCGGATCTCTTCCAGACAGCTCTCCCATGTCTCTCCGAATGTCATACGGCGGTCGAGAGATACGGCGCAGGAATCGGCAACGGCACAGCGGCTCGGAGAAGTATAGAAGATCTGAGAGCAGGTGATGGTGCCGCGTCCGAGGAAGCGCGCCTCCTCCCAGTCCGGATTGTACTTCGGATTGAGCATTTTTACGAGTCCCTTGATCTCTGTCTCGTCTGCATCGTCGTTTTCGTTCAGTGCGCGTACGTCCTGAAGAATGTCAGCCATCTTGTAGATCGCGTTGTCGCCGCGCTCCGGTGCGGAGCCGTGACAGGAAACGCCCTTTACGTCTACGCGGATCTCCATACGTCCGCGCTGTCCTCTGTAGATGCCGCCGTCTGTCGGCTCTGTGGAAACGACGAATTCAGGACGCACCTTATCCTCGTTGATAATGTACTGCCAGCAAAGACCGTCGCAGTCCTCCTCCTGTACCGTTCCGACTACCATGATCTTACAGCCTTCCGGAATCAGTCCGAGATCATTCATGATCTTTGCGCCGTATACGGAGGATACGATGCCGCCGCACTGGTCGGATACGCCGCGTCCGCCGATCTCTGTCTCTGTCTCATAACCCTCATACGGATCGAACGTCCAGTTCTCGATGTTTCCGATCCCGACTGTATCAATGTGCGCATCGTAAGCGATGATGCGGTCGCCCGTTCCCATGTATCCGATCACATTTCCCTGCGGATCGATCATTACCTCGTCGAAGCCGATCTTTTTCATCTCCGCTGCGATCGTGTCGATATGTGCCTTTTCATCACAGCTCTCTCCGGGATCTTTGACGATAGCGCGGAGAAACTTTGTCATATCGTCCTGATAATTCCGGGCTGCTTCTTTGATCTTATTGAAATCCATTTTGTTATCCTCCTTAAAGATTATTGCTGCTTAAAAGATTACTGTCTTTTCGATCTACTGTAAGTCTTCAAACGGCTCCTTGTCTGTGCCGCACAGTCCGTCCCACACGATCTCACGGTAGCGGTCGGGGTCGGTATCTCCTTCCGAAGATACGAGAAGCACTTCGGAATTTTCATCGAGCTTCAGAGCCTCTTTTAATTCTTTATATTCCGGTTTTGTCATCAGCGCATGGACAAGTCCCATAGTAACGGAACCGGATTCGCCGGAGATGACCTGCGTATCGCCGCGCATCGGAGCGCCGTAGATGCGGCAGCCGTTTGCGCTTACCCAGTCGGGGCATGATACGAAAGCGTCGGCGTGGTTGCGCAGAATATCCCATGATACGGTGTTTGCCTCGCCGCACGCAAGTCCTGCCATGATCGTCAGCATATCGCCTGTCACGTCGATGCGGCTTCCGTCGCCTTTCAGGGCAGAGCGGTAGAGACAGTCTGCCGCGCCGGCCTCTACGACTACCATGACCGGAGGATCTTCCTTGAAGCGGTTGGCGAAATATCCGATCACGGCTCCTGCCAGTGATCCGACGCCT
>CATZPU010000127.1 GCA_958422845.1 uncultured Lachnospiraceae bacterium
AACAGAAGCTTCAAAAAGCGGACAGGAAGCAGGCGGCGCTTTACCTGTTTTGCAACTTTATTTCTCTGATGCTGATTACGGCATACGCCGCCATGATGTTTTCGCCGACGGTGCAGGAGATACTGCCGACGGGAGGCGACAGCCGCAAGCAGATGTACATGATCTTTGCGCTCGCGCTGTTTGGCTGCGTTGTGTTTACCGTATATGCGGCAAGCCTGTTTTTCCGTAAAAAATCAAGGCAGATCGGCATATTGATGGCGCTTGGCGCATCGAGAAAACGGCTTGCGCCGGGGCTGTTTCGCGAGGTGCTGACACTTGGCGGTGTGTCGTCCGCGCTTGGCATAGCGGCGGGCTTTCCGTTGGTATGGATTCTCTGGAACGGTTTTCGCGTGCTGGTCGTCAATACGGAGGAAATGGTATTTCGCATGGATTTTTCGTGCCTGATCGTATCGGCGGCATTTTTTGTACTGGTGCTTGGATGTGCCTGTGTGCTTGCCTTTGTCTACCTGCGAAAGACGAATATTATCGATGTGGTACAGGAGGAGCACAAAAACGAGCCGGTCCGCGAGCCGGGGCGGTGGTGCGGACCGGTCGGTATCGTCCTGTTGTTTGCAGGAGCTGTTTTAGGCTACAATGCGGGCACGATCTACTGCGATGTTTTCCAGAAATATATGCCGCCTGCGTGGGTAAACATCGGATATGCGCCTGTGTTTGTCGGCCTGTACATGGTCGTGCTGCATACGGTGGTCTACGGCTGGGGAAGGCGCAGAAGGAATCCATACAAGAGCATCATTTCCAGAAGCATGATGAAATTTCAGGGAAAACAGACGGTCAATTCCCTGCTTGTGAGCACCGTGCTGATCGCCGGAGGCTGCTTCGGCATTTTTTACCTGCCGATCATCTCAAGCGGTCTCTTCCGCGAGGTCGATGTGAGAACGGTGGATTACGTGCTGAGCTGGAGAGCGGATCAGCAGGGAATGACGCAAGAGGAGCTGCGCTCGCTTGCGGGAAAGTACGGCGTCTCACTGGAGGAGATTAGGCAGTGCGACTATCTGTCGCTTGCGTTCGACGGAACTGCGCTGCGCGAGGTGGAGAACAATACGGCGTCGTATGAGTATCTTCCGTGCGTCGGGGAGTGCAAGGTATTCTCGGAACGTGATTTTGAGCGGCTGACCGGAATCGAGACGAAGGTAGAGTCGGGAACATATCTCGGCGTAACAAATGAGGATGAGAGCAGTCTCTATGCGACGCCGACCGAGACGACGCTTCTTACGAATCCGTCTACGGAAAAAACGCTGCAAACGTCCTTTGCAGGGTATCAGAAATTCGGACCGATGGTGAGCGATATTCCATGCTATATTCTTGATGACGCAGATTTTGACAGGATTGCGCCGGAACTTGCGCAGGACTGGAAGGGTTCTTACGTTTGCTTCGATGTAAAGGGAGAGGACAATTACGAGTTTGCGCTGGAGCTGTTTCATACGCTGGTAAAGCGCACCGGACCGGAATGCGCGACCTCGCGGATCTACGACCGCATCAGCGAGCAGAATGCGATCGCCTCAGGCGAGAAGTATTTTGAAGGGTATGAGCATGAGCTGCGCGTCGATCTGTCATCGCCGGATGCGACGGAATTCCGTACTTTCTGGACGTATATGCCGAAGATCCGCATTCTGGATAAGACGGATTTCCTGAAAACGTTCGCCGTATATCTGATGACGTTTCTGTTTATCGCGATCGTCTGCTTTACGGCTGCGCTCGTCATCGGCTACACACGATGCCAGACGATCGCCCTCAATAACCGTTATATCTTTGACGATCTGCGCAGGCTCGGAGCTTCGCCCGCTTTTCTGGATCGCGAGGTGCGCAGGCAGTGTGGCGTTGTGTTCCGCATCCCGTCCGTGATCGGCATGACAGCCATGGTATTTCTGTACGCGATGCTGCTGTACGCAAATGACGGCGGATATACTCCGGCGGAGCTTAGCGGCTTCGGACTGTGCATGGTCGTGATCGCGGCGATCGCCGCCGGAGTGTATCTCGTATATGCGGCGACCGTAAAAAGGATCAAGAAGCAGCTTGAGATCGGCGGATGATTTGAAAAAGTTTTTTCAAATAATTTTCGTTTTTGTCTTGTGGACGGCAAAAAAACATGATTCAATAAGATTAAGGTTATTGATTTTAGAAACGGATGACAGGAGAAAACTATGAAGCCGGAATTGAGATTTGAGACGAAAAAAATGATGGCGGCCAGTCTGGGGCGGGAAAGCAGCGTGCCGGATCTGCTGGGGGAGATGATCCTGCAGAATCAGTTGAAGTTTGCGCTCGATGAAGAGGATGAGATCTATGAGGGGTACGGAAGGAGAGAGAATGCTTATCCGTATCGCCAGTACAACAGCTATTCGGGAACGCTTTCGGAAAAAGAGCTCCAGACGGCAGTGCTTGAGAATGATTATTTGAAGGCTGTATTCCTGACGGAATACGGCGGAAGGCTCTGGGAGCTTTGGGATAAGAAAAGGGGGAGAAATCTGCTGTATACGAACGATGTGCTGCAGTTTCGCAATCTTGCCGTGCGCAATGCATGGTTTTCTGGCGGAGTTGAGTGGAATCTCGGCGTGATCGGTCATACGCCGCTTACAACGGAGCAGATGTATGTGGCGAAGACCGTGGCGGAAAGCGGTGTTCCGGTGCTTCGTATGTATGAATATGAGAGGATTCGGGGTGTCGTGTATCAGATGGATTTCTGGCTCGAAGAGGACGGTCGATTTTTGAATTGCCGGATGCGGATCGTCAATGAAAGCGCCGATGTGATACCGATGTACTGGTGGAGCAATATTGCGGTGCCGGAGTTTGAGGACGGCAGGATCGTCGTGCCTGCGCGGCGGGCGTATACGAATCGGGACGGAGAAGTATATCGTGTCGATGTTCCGATGGTAGAGGGCATCGACGTGACAGCGTATGGAGCAATTCCGAAGTCGGTAGATTATTTCTTTGATATTCCGGCAGAGGAACCGAAGTACATTGCAAATTTTGACCGTACGGGATACGGACTGCTGCATTTGTCGACCGACCGTCTGCGCAGCCGCAAATTGTTTTCGTGGGGGCATCAGGACGGCTCCGACCGCTGGCAGGAGTTTTTGACGAAGGATGCAGGGCGGTATCTGGAGATACAGGCGGGGCTTGGAAAGACACAGTACGGGTGCATTCCGATGGCTCCGCATACGGCGTGGGAGTGGATGGAGCTTTACGGCGCGGTGGAGATGCCGGAGGAGTTTGTACAGGCGGACTTTTTGGAATGTCAGCGCAGACTGACGCGATACGTCCGTGAGCTTAAGGTGTATCAAGAGCTTGATACGGTGCTGAAACGTACAAAGACAATGACGAAAACAAGGGCAAAACTGTTGGCGTGCGGAAGCGGCTACGGCGCGCTTGCATCGTCTTTGGGAAAAAATACGGGCCATCTGGCGTTTATTTGCAAAGAGCCGACGCTTCTCCTGTGGAAACACTTTTTTGACAGCGGTATCCTGCATTGCCCCGATCCTCTTGCAGTGCCCGACGCATTTCTGATCGACGAGAGGAATCTCTGTTTTATGGAGCGTATGATGCGGCAGCATCCGCAAAATCAGGAAAACTGGTATGCGCAGTATCAGCTTGGGCTTGGCTATCTGGTCTGCGGACGAAAGGAAGAGGCAGAGCAGGCGTTTGCACGTTCTTTGTCCCTGAAAGAAAATCCATGGGCGCTTCACGGTCTTGCATGCGAAAAGCTGCAAAACGTGAGGGAAGGGATTCAGGATGAGACGGCAGAAAAGAAATGGAAAAATAGCGCGGCAGAGGATATACTGCGGGGCATGCGGATGGTTTCGGAGGATGTTTCCTATCTGAAAGAAGGTTTCCGTATCCTTTCGTACTGCGGCTGTTATGAGACTCTGTGCGATTTTTATGAAACGCTTACACAGGAGCTTAAGAATATCGGAAAGCTGAGATTCCTGTATATCAGCGCATTGCATCATCTGGGGCGGAATGAGCAGGCGTTTGCTCTTCTGGAAGAAAACGGGGGACTGGAGATCGAGGATATCCGCGAGGGAGAGGATTCGATCGGAGAGCTCTTTCGTGAGCTTTCCTATGCGCTCACAAAAGAGAAGAGGAGCGTGCCGCACAAGTATAATTTTAAATCGTCATAACATGGCTAACCCCGCCATGGGGATAATTTACAGCAGCGTCATATAAATGACACAGTGAAAATGCGCGCAGTTTCAGAGGATTTTTTGTAGCCGGAAAAAAGTGAAAATAATAACCGGACGGGGGGCTTGCGCGCCGGAAGATCCTCTGCTACACTTTATCCATGATACTTAAGGGATTGCCGCAGTGCTGTAGTATACCTCCATGAAAACATTACAGGAAGCTTTCCATATCCGGTCACTGAATGGAAACGATGGCATGATAAGTATTACTCCCATTATAAACAAATTTGAAGGAACTGTTGCTTTGCAGGTGATTCGGGAAGCTTGCGGCAGCAGTTTTTTTCTTGTCTTTTCAAAATGATACTATATAATAATTATAAGTGTAAAACACAAATAGAAAACACAGCATTTTGTCGGGAAAAGAAGGATATTTCTTAATAAAGGGAGGAAGAGAAGCAATGAAAATTTCAATCATTTATGTGAGTCAGACAGGAAATACGGAAGCGGCGGCAGAATATATATCGGACGGTATTCTGGCAAAGTTTCCTTTCGTTGAAGTAAAGCTGATGTC
>CATZPU010000128.1 GCA_958422845.1 uncultured Lachnospiraceae bacterium
TCGTCAGCACGTGGACGATCACAGGCCCGTTTACCTTCTTTGCATCGCGCAGCACACGCATCACCTGAGAGATATTATGTCCGTCCACAGGGCCTAAATACGTCAGCCCCATTTCTTCAAAAAACATCCCCGGAACGAGGAACTGCTTGATCCCCTGCTTCGTATTGCGAATACCGCGGATCAGCTTATCGCCGTAGACAGGAATCTTATTAAGCGTATGCTCAAGCCCGTTTTTCAGCTCCGTATACGGCTGCGCCGTCCTGATATTGCTCAGATACTTTGAGATGCCTCCGACATTTTCCGAGATCGACATCTCATTATCGTTTAATACGACAATAAAATTTGTCTTAAGTTGCGCTGCATTATTGAGCGCCTCGTATGCCATGCCGCCTGTAAGCGCTCCGTCCCCGATCACCGAGATCACGGAATAATCTTCTCCGAGCACATCTCTTGCGCAGACGTAGCCAAGCCCCGCTGATATGGACGTCGAGCTGTGTCCCGTATCGAACGCGTCGCAGTCGCTCTCTGCACGCTTTGGAAAGCCGCTCATCCCCCCGAATTTGCGAAGCTCTCCGAATCCGTCCTTTCGTCCGGTCAGTATCTTGTGCGTATACGACTGATGCCCCACATCCCATATGATCTTATCCTTCGGAAGATCAAAGGTCAGATGAAGCGCCATCGTAAGCTCTACCACACCGAGATTGGAGGCAAGGTGCCCCCCTGTACGGCTGATATTATCGATCAGAAATTCCCGTATTTCCTGCGCCAGCTCCGGCAGCTTTTCCTTTTCAATATTTTTAATATCGTTTACTTGATTGATTCTTTCCAGCAGGATAAACGCCACCCTTCATCATGCGCGGCGGTGAATCAGATTCATGATCAGCTCTCTTAAGAATTCGTTTTCGTATGGCAGTTCATCAAGAAGTCTTGCCGCCTCTTTTGAATAACGCGCCACATCCTCCTTCGCTTTCTCAAGTCCATTCACCGTCACGTACGTTGTTTTATTATTTTTCTCGTCGCTGTTGACCGGTTTGCCGAGCACCTCCTGCTCTCCGGTCACATCAAGAATATCGTCCTGTATCTGAAATGCCATTCCGATATTTCTTGCAGCCATCTGTACCTTCTCGACCTCCTCGTCGGAAGCTCCGGCGAGGATCGCACCGATCATCATAGATGCTTCGATCAGCGCGCCCGTTTTTAATGTATAAATAAAGTAAAGCTGTTCCTGTGTAAGCGGCTGATCCACGAATTCCACATCTACGGACTGACCGCCTATCATGCCGTCAAGCCCCGTCTTGCCGCAAAGCACCTGAATCGCCTTCCCGATCCGCGGATTTTCCGGCTCGATATCGAATGCTTTTGACGCCGTCTCATACGCCAGATTCAAAAGAGCGTCACCTGCGAGGATCGCCATCGCCTCCCCGAAAACAACGTGCGTCGTCTTTTTGCCGCGGCGGTACTCGTCATTGTCCATCGCCGGAAGATCGTCATGGATCAGCGAATGTGTATGGATCATTTCGATCGCCGCCATAAAAGGCTGTACGACAGGCGATTTTCCTCCGAACATCACATACACCTGCTGCATCAGAAGCGGGCGGAGTTTCTTCCCTCCGACTAACATACTGTAATTCACTGCCTCCAGAAGTGTTCTCTGGAACCCCTCCGCCTGCGGAAGATACTTCTGGATAATGCTTTTTATTTCCGTCACGCGTTTCTTCATCTGCTCATCAAAATTCGTCAAAGCCACCATCCCCATTCATAATAAGAATTTTCTTTTCTACTGTATCTATCTTTTCGCTGCAATGCGCCAGAAGCTCCATCCCCTGCTGATACAGGCGGAAGGAATCCTCAAGCGGAAGCTCCCGATCCTCCAGTCTCTCAAGCATCTCGTCCAGCTTCGCAAATGACTCTTCCAGTGTCAGCTCTTCTTTTTCCTTTTCCACACTGTCACCTCCGGTATATGATCTTACTGCGCTTCTTTTCCGAATGTCAGCGGCCTTGTCTCTATGACCTGCGCCCTGATACACCCGTCTGAAACATAGACAGAAAGCAGATCACCTTCTTCCGCCTGAGCGGTCGAGTGTATGCGCTTTCCTTTTTCATCTGTGACTGCCGCATACCCGTGTTCCAGCTTATTGAGAGGAGAAAGCCCTTTCATCCGCTCGATATATACAGACATCCTGTATTTTTTTTCTGTCAGGCTCTGCTCCATCATGCGCTGAAATGCTTCTTCAAGCTCCGCTGTGCGCATCCTCTGTTCCCGCACACGCTGCATAGGGCTTTTGAATGCAAGCTGTTCCCGATACCGCTCCAGCCGCTGCTGATAAAGATGAAGCCTGTAATTTAATATCCGGATCATCTGTGACCGCTGCGCCTCTATCCGCTCCAGTATCGTCTGCACGTCACTGACAGCCAGTTCTGCCGCCGCCGAAGGCGTCGGAGCGCGCAGATCCGCTACAAAGTCTGCGATCGTCGTATCCGTCTCATGACCTACTGCCGAGATCACCGGAGTCTGACAGGAAAAGATCGCCCTCGCGACTGTTTCCTCATTAAACGCCCACAGATCCTCGATCGATCCGCCGCCTCTGCCGACAATGATCACATCCAGACCAAGCGCATCGAGCTTTTCCAGTCCCCGCGCCACACTTTTTGCCGCGCCCTCGCCCTGCACCTTCGCAGGATACAAAATCAGCGAAATGCCCGGATCTCTTCTTTTGGAAATATTGATAATGTCGCGCACTGCCGCTCCCGTCGGCGCCGTCACAATACCTATCTTCCGCACATACGGCGGTATTGGCTTCTTGTACTGCGCATCGAACATCCCCATCTCCTCAAGCTCCTGCTTAAGGGCGAGAAATCTCTCATACAGCACGCCTGCGCCGTCAAGTCTGACGCGGCTTACATACAACTGGTATTTCCCGTCGCGTTCATAAACATTCACGCTTCCGTCTGCAACGACCTGCTGTCCGTCAGACAGCCGAAAAGCCAGTCCCGCTCTGGCACCGGCAAACATCACACAGGCGATCGTTCCGGAAGCATCTTTGAGCGAAAAATAAATATGCCCTGACGAATGGTATTTACAGTTCGATACCTCTCCCCTGATGCTGATCCTGTTCAGAACGAAATCCTGCGTAAACATATTTTTAATGTACGTATTTATCTGACTGACTGAATAAACTTTCTGCATCCTGTTCCTGCCTGATCACCGGTATTTTAAGAAGCAATCTTTCCCAAAATCCCGTTTACAAAAGACGGCGCGTCCTCCCCGCCGTATCTTTTTGAAAGCTCTACCGCTTCATTGATCGCTACCTTCACCGGAATCTCATCGTCATACAGCATCTCATAGACCGCAAGACGTAAGATCGCAAGCTCTGCCTTTCCCATACGGCCTGTTTTCCAGCCGCGTGAGGCGCTGTTGATCTTTTCATCCAATTCATCGGAAAGCTCTTTGATCCGTCCGAATTTTTCTTCCATGTACGCTCTGTCTGCTTCGCCTAACTCTGAAAGCTCCTCAAAATAGCTGTCGATCTGCGTCGGAAGCTCCTGCTCACTGTGAAACTGCGCGCAGAATAAGAGCTTAAATATGTTCTCTCTGATCTCGCTTCTCTTCATGTCGTGTCTGTCTCCTTATAAAAGGAGCTGCTGCAAAACATATGATCCGGCGGATATTCGGTCCGCCGGATGCATCTTGCAACAGCCGCCCTGTTCTCAGTCCTTTTCCATCAAAACATTTACGATCTTTATGTTCACTTCCGCAACCTCAAGTCCGGTCATCGTCTCGATCGCCGTCTTTACCTTCTCCTGAATCTTAGAGCTTGTCGCCGGAACATTGAAGCCGTACTGAATATTGATCGCAAGAGCTACGTGTACGGAATCATCTTCCATCGTAACCTTTACGCCCTTTGACAGACTCTTCATTCCGAGCTTTTCGATCAGATCTCTCGTGACATTGCCTGCCATAGAAGCAACGCCCTCTACCTCGGAAGCCGCAAGTCCTGCAATAATCGCAACTACCTCGTCCGCGATGCGCACTTCACCGAATTTTTCTTCGTTTTGCAATTTATGTGTATGAAGCTCTGTGTTTTCCATAAGCACCTCCAAAATACATCAACTGTTCTGAACTTTTATGTTTATCTGGTATCTATTATAGTAAAAATGGTCTTACATTGCAAGCAGTTTTACCTTCCGAACTCAGAGAGGATCAGTCCTTCATTGCGGTCGAGCACCATTCCTACCGACCAGCTGTTGATAAACAGAAGCAGCGGACGGTCTTTTAGATCCTTGATCTTCTTCATATCAGACGTACCGACGATCTTATTGAGATCGATATCCTCATTCTCGATCCAACGGATATGCTCATACGGCAGCGGCTCTAACCGGATATCGACATTGTATTCATTTTCCAGACGGTACTTAAGCACATCAAACTGGAGCACGCCTACCACGCCGACGATGATCTCCTCCATACCGGTGTTGTATTCCTGAAAGATCTGGATCGCACCCTCCTGCGCGATCTGGTTGATTCCCTTTACGAACTGCTTTCTCTTCATCGTATCAAGCTGGCGCACTCTCGCAAAATGCTCCGGCGCAAACGTTGGAATCCCCTCGTACGCAAACTTTTTCCCCGGCATACAGATCGTATCGCCGATCGAGAAGATACCGGGATCGAACACGCCGATAATATCTCCCGCATAC
>CATZPU010000129.1 GCA_958422845.1 uncultured Lachnospiraceae bacterium
GAATCAGCTCTGCCCTGCATCCGGCGCACTCCACCTCTCCCTCGAACGGCACGGACTGCTCCAGCCACTGCACACTCGCATTTTCATCCTCCGAACGGTAAAGTACAAACAGAAACAGGCTGCCCTGCACGGATACGCTGCCATCTTTCAGAGATACCCTGCATCCGCGAAGCTGCGTGCTGTCCCACAAAATATCCCTGATATTCGGCTTGTTGGAGGGAAGCTGCACCTCCTCCTTCAGACGCAGGATATCCTTCTTCTGCACCTCAAGCTGCAAAAGCTCCAGACGCTTTCTGCGCTCGCAAAGCTCCACGTCAGTCTGCGTCCCGACTGCCGCCGACATATCGTAAATCTCCTCTACAGATGCCGAGAAGCTCAAAATTGCCCGTATCGTAAGTTTTCTGGAATTGATCAGAGCTACGCTTAGATCCTCCGTCTCATACCGCAGGCGCACCTGTTCTCCCGCTTTCAGCCCTTCCATGACGATCGACTCATCAAACGGCAGCTTCGCCTCCAGACGGTGAAGCCTGCGCTCCTTCGTATCGTCCATATATAAGATGCTGACCGCCATATGTCCGTCCGCGACCACCCTGCCCTCTTCTGTGCGCGTATGTTCCAGCACCACGCGCTCTCTGCTCTGAATGATCGTATCGACATCGGGATTGATGTCAGGCACATTCAGATCCTCATCCAGCGTGATCTGCGTCCCCGCCTGCTTCGCCTGTCTGCACATATGTATATTTTTCATCAAAAGCTCCATACTCTGCCGCCTTTCTATCCCTTTACAATTATTTTTTAATCTGCTGCCTCTGCGATCTGCCGCATTTACCGGATCACTCGATCAGAACCTCCTTTTCCCTCGTCTCTATCTTCACCGCAAGATACGGAAAAGATGGCTCCGTTTTTCCTTTTGGCTGCTCCTTCGGACCGATCAGCCGCGTATCGAAATATACGTTTTCATCGTCCTCCGTACACTCCGCCACCGAAATGCTGTAGCCGCCCGTTTTCTGTTCTCCGTATCCGCGTATCAGATACATCGACGCGCCGTCCGTATACGTCATCCGAATCTCCTGCTCCTTGTTTTTTTCGATCACCTCCAAAAGCTCTTTTGGCAGCTCTTCTTTTTCTGCCACCGTAAAATCGACCTCTCTGCGTTTTGCTTCGCCCTGCTTTGTACCGCCGCATCCGGCAAGCAGCGCCATTGTGAAAATGCATATTACAAAAAAACGGACTCCTGTCTTTTTCCTTCTCACAAATTCAACCCGCTTTATTGTGTTTATAATATTGATATTTTGCACACAGTCAAAATATACCGCCATTTTCAAAATGAGTAATTTTCTGACGGAAGCCCCTTGCATTTCGTGGAATTTCATTCACGGAATTTATAAAATAAGTAATTGTCTTTCAGACGCGGATTCGATATAATAAAATTTATGAGAAAATTGAAAAGGAGACACAAATGAATACAAAGACAATAACGGCAGAGACCGAACCGGTCCTTGTCAAAGAACGCACGCGCGTTTCCGGCATCCTTGTGCATCCGACCTCCTTTCCGTCTGCATACGGCATCGGAGATATGGGACCGGGTGCTTATGATTTTATTGATTTTCTGGAAAAAACGGGACAGCATCTCTGGCAGGTGCTACCGCTTGGTCCGACCGGATTTGGCGATTCTCCGTACCAGAGCTTTTCCTCCTTTGCGGGACAGCCGCTGATCATCAGCCCTGACAAGCTGATCGAGATGCAGCTCCTGACAAAAAAAGATCTTGAGGATATGCCGGAATGGGATGATACAAAGGTCGACTACGGCCCCGTGATCGAATATAAGACAGGACTGCTTAAAAAAGCATGGACTGCTTTTTCCCATACGCCGGATAAGACATTACTCGAAGAGTTTGAAGTATTCTGTGAAGAAGAAAAGGATTGGCTCGACGATTATACGCTTTTTATGGCATGTAAGGATTTTCATAACGGAGCAAGCTGGCAGGAGTGGGAAAAGGATATACGTCAGCCGCTTGACAAGACAAAAAAGCTCTGGAGAGAAAAGCTGTCAAAGGAGATCGGCTATTACAGCTTTGTCCAGTTCATTTTCCAGAAGCAGTGGTTTGAGCTGCGCGAATACGCTCACGAGCACGACGTAGCGATCATCGGCGATATTCCGATCTTTGTTGCGCCGGACAGCGCCGATATCTGGGGAAACAACAAGCTGTTTCAGCTCGATACAAAGGGACATCCTACCCGCGTTGCAGGCGTTCCGCCTGATTATTTCAGCGAGACAGGACAGCTCTGGGGCAATCCGCTCTACGACTGGGATTACCATAAGCAGACGGGATACGAATGGTGGATCAGACGAATCAAGCGTCAGCTTGCTTTGACAGACTACCTTCGCATCGACCATTTCCGCGGCTTCGAGGCATATTGGTCCGTTCCTGCAAAGGAAGAGACCGCGATAGCCGGCAAATGGGTAAAGGGACCGGGCGCAGAGCTGTTCCATGCGGTAGAAAAAGCACTCGGCAAAAATCTGCCGATCTTCGCAGAGGATCTCGGCGTCATCACACCGGAAGTAGAAAGCTTACGCGACGCGCTCGGCTTCCCCGGCATGAAGGTGCTGCAGTTTGGCTTTGGCGATATGAACGACGATAATTACATTCCGCATTTTTACACTACGACAAACTGCATCTGCTATACAGGAACGCATGACAACGACACAACGATGGGCTGGTATGCCGTACAGCCGGAGATTGTCCGCGACCGCATCCGCCGCATGGGCAATACGGACGGCAACCTCGTAAGTCTGGATTTTATCCGCTTCTGTATGGGAAGCATCGCAAAATACGCCATCTTCCCGATGCAGGATCTGCTCGTCCTCGGCAGCGAAGCGCGCATGAACTGTCCCGGCGTAGCCGCCGCAAACTGGACGTTCCGCTATACAAAAGACGCGCTCACGAAAGAGCGCTGTGAGTGGCTGCTGCGCACGACACAGCTTTACAACCGTTAAGAAGAGGTTTTTACTATGATCCGTTTTATACTTATTGTAATTTTTCTTGTGATTTTTCTCGTGCTGTCCATTCCGCTTTTTCTGGCAGAGTGGATCCTCGGAAAATTCAACCCAAAGGCACGCGACCTTTCTTCGCTTCGCATCGTGCAGTTCGGCTTTAAGGTGGTGATCCTGATCTCCGGCGTAAAACTGACTGTGATCGGAGAAGAGAACGTTCCTGACGACACGGCAGTTCTGTACATAGGAAACCACCGCAGCTATTTTGACATCGTGCTCACATACGCACGCTGCAAAAGACTGACGGGCTATGTGGCAAAAAAGGAAATGCTTAAAATACCGCTTCTGTCCACCTGGATGAAATTCCTGCACTGCCAGTTTCTCGACCGCTCCGACATCCGCGAAGGCTTAAAAACCATCCTCGCAGCAATCGAGAAGGTCAAAGAGGGCGTGTCGATCATGATCTTTCCGGAAGGTACGCGCAGCAAAAATGAAAGCGAGCTTGAGCTGCTCCCGTTCCACGAGGGTTCCTTCAAGATCGCGACAAAATCAGGCTGCCCGATCGTTCCGGTATGCATCAACAATTCATCTTCGCTGTTTGAAGACCAGTTCCCGCGTATCCGTCCGGCACACGTAATCATTGAATACGGCAAGCCGATCTATCCAAAGGAGCTTTCCCGCGAGGATCAGAAATTTATCGGAAAATACGTACAGAACGTAATTGAAGAGACATTAAAGAAAAACGCGGCGGCAGTGTAAACGCACTGCCGCCCTGTTCGGTAAAGATTCAAGAAGCGCCGCAAAGACCGATTCCTTTGCGGCGCTTCTTTATCTTGTACCCTTTTTATAAAAACGTTTGATTACAGATCGCACTTTGACAGAGCTGCCTCGTCTGCCACTACAACTACGTTCGGATGAAGCTGAAGCACAGAGCCCTGTACCTGCGGTGTGATCGGTCCGAAGAAGGACTTGTAAACTGCATCTGCCTTGTCTGCGCCTGATGCAACGACAAGAATCTTCTTTGCTGACATGATCGTACCGATACCCATTGTGTATGCCTGACGCGGAACGTCTGCCTCTGATGCAAAGAAACGTGTATTTGCCTTGATCGTGCTCTCTGTCAGATCTACGCAGTGTGTATTCTTCTTGAATACGTCGCTCGGCTCATTGAAACCGATATGTCCGTTGTGTCCCAGACCGAGAAGCTGGATGTCAGCTCCGCCTGTAGAACGAACGATCTCGTCATACTCGCGGCATGCCTTTTCTGCATCCGGCTCTGTACCATCCGGCAGGAAAGTACGGCTCTTGTCCACGTTTACATGAGAGAACAGATTGTCGTTCATGAAGTAGTAATAGCTCTGGTCGTTCTCTCTCGGAAGCCCCTTGTACTCGTCAAGGTTCACTGTTGTCACCTCTGAGAAATCAAGGTCGCCGCTCTTGTACCACTCTACGAGCTGTTTGTACAGTCCGATCGGCGTAGAACCTGTTGCAAGTCCCAGTACGCAGTTCGGCTTTGCAACGATCTCTGCCGCCATTACTGCTGCTGCTTTTCTGCTCATTTCTGCGTAGTCTTTCACTTTGTAAATTCTCATCGCTATCTTCTCCTTTTTTGAGTTTTTATAATACTAGCCGACACAGCAAAACGCCGGAAAATACCCGTTTACTGATCGGAACAGTTATTATCTGTTG
>CATZPU010000130.1 GCA_958422845.1 uncultured Lachnospiraceae bacterium
ATTGCCCGCAGAGCAGGTGGTTTATTTTATTGCCATACAAAAAATCGCTGTACCCGTATATCCACACAGGTACAGCGATCTCTATTACATTTCAACTTTATTTATCCAACAATTCAAAACACTATAAACTGCTTACACCCATGCCTTGATCTGCTCGTATACGCCTGCGCCGTCCAGCTTATACTTCGTAAGAAGCGCTGCTGCCGGACCTGACTCACCGAATGTATCCTGTACGCCGATCTTCAGTACCGGTGTCGGAGCCTTTGCACTAAGTGCGTCGCAGACTGCGCTGCCGAGACCGCCGATCACGGAATGCTCCTCTACTGTAACTACCTTTCCTGTAGCCTTTGCAGCCTCTACAACGAGCTCTTCGTCAAGCGGCTTGATCGTATGAATGTTGATAACCTTTGCAGATACGCCGTCTTTTGCGAGCATCTCTGCTGCTTCAAGAGCTGAGTTTACGCAAAGACCTGTAGCGATGATCGTCAGATCAGTACCCTCGCGCAGTGTCACGCCCTTGCCGATCTCAAATTTGTAGTCCGGATCTGTATTGATCACCGGAACTGCAAGACGTCCGAAACGAAGGTAAACCGGACCTTCATGCTCATAAGCAGCCTTTACTGCCGCTCTTGCCTCTACATCATCGGCCGGATTGATAACTACCATGCCCGGAATGGTACGCATCAGAGCAATGTCCTCGTTACACTGGTGGGAAGCTCCGTCCTCACCTACAGAGATACCTGCATGTGTAGCGCCGATCTTTACGTTCATATGCGGATAACCAATGGAGTTTCTTACCTGCTCAAATGCGCGTCCTGCTGCAAACATAGCGAACGTACTTGCGAACGGAACCTTTCCTGCTGTAGAAAGACCTGCTGCAATGCCCATCATATTACACTCTGCGATACCGCAGTCAATATGTCTGTCCGGAAATGCTTTCTTGAATACGCTTGTCTTTGTTGCGCCTGCAAGGTCAGCATCCAGAACTACAATATTGTCATGCTGTGCGCCAAGCTCTGCGAGAGCGTTACCGTAGCTCTCTCTCGTAGCGATTTTCTTTACTTCTGACATAATGCTTCCCCCACTTTCTCTAAATCTGCCATAGCAACTGCGTACTGCTCGTCATTCGGAGCTGTTCCATGCCAGGATGCCTGATTCTCCATGAAGGATACGCCCTTGCCCTTTACTGTCTTCATAACGATAGCTGTCGGCATTCCCTTTACTGTCTTAGCCTCAGCAAAGGCTGCTCTAAGCTGATCCATATCATTTCCGTCTGCTACATTGATTACATGGAAATTGAATGCCTCAAACTTTTTGTCGATCGGATACGGAGAACATACGTCTGCAACGTTTCCGTCGATCTGGAGACCGTTATTGTCAACGATCACTACGAGATTGTCCAGCTTTCTGTGTCCTGCAAACATAGCAGCTTCCCAAACCTGACCTTCCTGAATCTCGCCATCACCAAGCAGCGTGTATACACGGTAAGACTTATCATCCATCTTTCCTGCAAGCGCCATACCTACTGCTGCGGAAATACCCTGTCCGAGAGAGCCTGATGACATGTCAACGCCCGGAAGATGCTGCATACACGGATGTCCCTGAAGGTGGGAGCCTACGTGACGGAGCGTCACCATATCCTCTACCGGAAAATATCCTCTGTGTGCCATAGCTGCATAATATCCCGGAGCCGTGTGTCCCTTAGAGAGAACAAAACGGTCTCTGTCAGGATTCTTCGGGTCCTTCGGATCAATATTCATCTCTTCAAAATAGAGATAAGTAAACAGGTCAGCCGCTGACAGGGATCCGCCCGGATGTCCGGCCTTTGCGCTGTGTACGCCTGTCACAATACTTTTACGAACTTCGTTCGCCATTTTCTGTAATTCCAATGTCGTCATAATGGTTCGTACCTTTCCTTTCTTCTTTTATTGCCTTTATTACCAGCGGTAAAAATTACCGTCCGTAAAACATTTTTACTGTCCGTAGTAAGCATTTGCTCCATGCTTTCTCATGAAATGCTTCTCTTTGATGCTGTCCGGAGCCGGTGTAACTCTCGGATTGATCAGTTCTGTCTGGCATGCCATCTTCGCTACTTCCTCAAGTACAACTGCATTGTGAACTGCCTCGTCTGCATCCTTGCCCCATGTAAACGGACCGTGATTTGAGCAGAGCACTGCCGGCACGTATACCGGATTGATATTATTCTCTTTGAATGTCTCAACGATCACGAGACCTGTATTTTTCTCATACGCGCTGCTGATCTCTTCCGGAGTCAGACTTCTCGCACACGGAATCGGTCCATACATATAATCTGCATGTGTCGTACCGTAGCACGGAATGCTTCTGCATGCCTGCGCCCATGAAGTTGCCCACGGGGAATGTGTATGAACAACGCCGCCGATCTCCGGAAATGCCTTATACAGCTCGATGTGAGTCGGCGTGTCAGACGACGGTTTGTATTTTCCCTCGATCTTATTGCCCTCCAGATCCATGACTACCATATCTTCCGGAGACAGCGTATCATAATCCACACCGCTTGGCTTAATCACAAAATAACCTGTCTCTCTGTCGATACCGCTGACATTTCCCCAAGTATAAGTGATCAGCCCTCTGCGCGGGAGCTCCATATTTGCTTCGTATACTTGTTTTTTCAGTTCCTCTAACATGATTTCCTCCTCGTTTTTACTCCGTTTTCCATTGGCCGCGCTCTTAGATCACCGCACCGACGCAATGCATTCTGTACCTTTTATCATACACGTTTTTCACAATTTCGTCCAGCGGTTTCTATGTATTTTGAACAATAATCATATAATCATTCACAACCGTTCAAAATTTCTACTCAATACTCTTAAGCGACTCCACCATGTCGATCTTTTTCAGTTTAAAGTACATTGCATAATTGACAATAACAGAAAAACCGATGGTAAAAAGCGTGCCGTAAATAAAACTTTGAAGGTTGATATTGCGCCCAAACATACACATATCCACCTCTACTGTCGTAATCACATACGCATGCAGAAGCTTGCCGATCAGACAGCCAAGGCCCGCTCCGATAATCGTAAGCAGAACATTTTCGCGGTACACATACGCTGCGACTTCTCCGTCATAAAAACCAAGCACCTTAAGCGTCGCAAGCTCGCGCCGCCTCTCATTGATGTTGATATTATTCAGATTGTAAAGCACCACGAACGCGAGCCGATACGATCAGCACGATCATGACAATATCCATTGCGCCGATCATACTGTCGATCTGTCCTGCCATCGTTCTCGTATATGTAATATTGAGCACCGCATCCTGCGACAGAAGATTCTCTCCGATCTCTTCCACCACTTCCTGCTCCTTGGGGCTCTTCCAGAAAATACTGTTATACTGCGGCGCCTCCCCATACACCTTTTCATACAGTGCAGGCGTCATATACAGATAATGCGCCAGATAATTCTCACATACGGCAAGGATCGGCACCTCGACATCTTCCTCGCCGTCCTGCTTCAGTGAGATCACATCACCCGAACGGATGCCTAGCTCATTTGCGATCTTTTCTGTGATGATCGCTCCTTCGTCTGTCAGCTCATACGGCTTTTTCGTCTCTCTGTCCCTGAAACACAGAAAATCTTCGATCCCTTCTGTATTTTCCGGCACATATACATACGCGTTCCATTCCTTATCTGAAACGCCCTTCGTATCAACTTCCACCTGCTTCATATAAAAATACTTTGATTCAGATATCCGTTCATCCTCTTCGACCATCTGCGCCGGAACTGCAAGCTCTGCCTGCGGCGCATCCACGTCCAGTACCGTGATCGCATCAAACATCTGCAGATCTTCAAACTGCAAAATGCCGATATCCATGATCGAATCCTGAAGTCCGTAACCGACAAGCAGAAGTCCCATACAGCCGCCTATGCCAAAAACAGTCATCAGGAACCGTTTCTTATAGCGGATCAGGTTGCGCACCGTCGATTTCCATGAAAAACTCAAATGCTTCCATAAAAACGGGATACGCTCTAAAAGCACCCGCTTTCCTTCCTTCGGTGCAGGCGGACGCATCAGCTCTGCCGGAACCGCCCTCAGCTCGCGGTAACAGGAAGAAAACGTTGCCCCGATCGTACACACCAGCGCCGTTCCGGTCGCAATCGCCGCAAATCCCCAGTTATACGGGATCAGTATCTCCGGCAGATAAATATATATAATGCCGTACGCATTGATGATTACCCACGGAAGTAATTTTTCCCCGACCAGAACGCCGAGCACACTGCCTCCGATCGTTGCCCAGAATGCGTACTTCAGATATTTGGAAGCGATCTCCCATTTGCCATAGCCAAGCGCCTTGAGCGTACCAATCTGCGTCCGCTCTTCCTCGACCATTCTCGTCATCGTCGTCAGACTGATAAGCGCTGCCACAAGGAAAAACAGCAGCGGAATTACTTTTGCAAGATTCTCCATACGCTCTGCATTTTCTCCGAAGCCGGAATGTTCCGGCAGAGCGCTTCTGTCGTCCACATACCACTTTGGAACTTTGAGATCATCGATTTCCTGCTGCGCATCGTCTATCTCCTGCTGCGCATCGTCAATTTCCTGCTGCGCCTCCGCTATCTTCTGTTCTCCATCTGCAATCTCCTGCTGCGCGTCAGCCTTTCCTTCCTCGTACTCTTTCCAGCCGTCCCTTAT
>CATZPU010000131.1 GCA_958422845.1 uncultured Lachnospiraceae bacterium
ATGAGCCCCTTAAAGGGGCAGAGCAAACCACCGGCTAAGCCGGTGGTCCTGATTTGCTGTTGCTGAGTGCCTCCTCTGAACACTTCTGGAGTTATCATGTCAAGAAAAAATAAATGTCTGTTTCAAAGCAGCCGGTTTTCTGCTAATATAGAAGAATAAAATGAATTGGTATAAAATAGTTACAGCGATTTTGGGAGACATGGAGAAAGTGACAAAAGGAGGATAACTATATTATGGAAGAAATCAGACTCGGTACGATAGGTTCAGGTGTGATCGTACATTCTATTCTGGATGGAGTGAAAGCGACAGAGGGAATCCGCTGCGCTGCCGTCTACTCAAGAACGGCACAGCGCGGGCAGGAGTTAGCCGACTGCTACGGCGTATCAAAGGTATATACGGATATGGATGAATTTCTGGCAGATGAGGAGATCAATTTTGTATATATTGCGACGCCGAATCTGCTGCATTATGAGCAGGCGAAGCGTGCGCTTCTTGCGGGAAAAAATGTGATCTGCGAAAAGCCGTTTTGTACGAAGTATGAGCACGCGGCAGAGTTGGTACGCATTGCAAAGGAGCAAAAGCTGTTTCTGGTCGATGCCGTACCGACTGCATTTTTACCTAATTTTGAAATTCTGAAGCGCGAACTGCCTAAAGTCGGACGAATCAGGCTTGTGATGAGCAATTACAGCCAGTATTCGAGCCGCTATGATCTGCTTCTAAAAGGCGAGGTGCCGAATATTTTTAATCCGCAGTATGCGGGCGGCTGTCTGATGGATATTAATTTTTATAATCTTTATGTGAATATTGCTTTATTTGGAAAACCCAAAAAGGCAGTATATTATCCCAATATGTTTGAGAACAGTATTGATACTTCCGGTATTATTATGCTGCAATATGATGAATTTGTCAGTGAAGCGGCAGGTGCAAAGGATACGTGGGGAGAGAATTACATACAGATTGAGGGCGAGCAGGGATATATTTATGTAAAAGGCGGCAGCAATAGTCTTTCTGAAGTGAAGGTTGTAACCAAAAATTCTGAAGAGATTTTTAATAATCAGGATAATTCAAATCGTTGGCTTTATGAGGTGCAGAATCTGACGAAGCTGCTGCTGGCAGATGATTATGAAGAAATATACAGGCGTCTTGACGTAATGCTTGATGTTATTTCTGTATTGGAAGATATACGCAAAGCGGCAGGCTTCCTTCGACGCATTGAATAACGCTTGCGCAAATTTGCATAAAATTTTGTAAAAAACATGGAAATCAATCATCAGACTCCAATTTTTCTTGATTTTTAGACAGGAAAGGAGTATTTTAAGAGCATAAAAAGAGGGGCGTTCCAGTATGCAGATGCGGAATGCCCCGTTTTTCGATAAGCTGCGGGTAAAGCCTGCAGGGAAAGTCTGACAACAGGGAAAAAGAGGAGAGAGTATGGGCGAGTATTTTAACGTGGCGGATATCTTCGGTGAGGATGTATTTACGGAGCGTGTGATGCGGGAGCGGCTTCCGAAAAAGGTCTATCGGGCGTTGAAGCAGACGATCGAGGAAGGCAAGGAGCTTGATCTGGAGACGGCGGATGTGATCGCGTCAGTCATGAAGGACTGGGCGATCGAAAAGGGTGCGACGCACTATTCGCACTGGTTTCAGCCGCTGACCGGAGTGACGGCGGAGAAGCATGATTCGTTTATCACAGCGCCGGATCCAGAGGGCAGGATCCTGCTTGAGTTTTCCGGTAAGGAGCTTATAAAAGGCGAGCCGGATGCTTCATCATTTCCGTCAGGCGGTCTGCGGGCAACTTTTGAGGCGAGAGGATATACGGCGTGGGATTGTACGTCTCCGGCGTTTGTGCGCCACGATGCGGCGGGAGCGATCCTGTGTATTCCGACGGCGTTCTGCTCTTATACGGGAGAGGCGCTCGACCAGAAGACGCCGCTGCTGCGTTCTATGGAAGCGATCAATACGCAGGCTCTGCGTGTGCTGAGACTTTTCGGAAATACGACGTCAAAGAAGGTGACGCCGTGCGTCGGACCGGAGCAGGAGTATTTTCTGGTAGATGAAAAGAAATTCCGTCAGAGGAAGGACCTCATCTTTACGGGACGTACGCTGTTCGGCGCGATGCCGCCGAAGGGACAGGAGCTCGACGACCACTATTTTGGCGCGATCAGACAGAAGATCGCTTCCTTTATGAAAGATGTCAATGAGGAGCTTTGGAGACTCGGCGTGTCGGCTAAGACGCAGCACAACGAGGCGGCACCGGCGCAGCATGAGTTAGCGCCTATCTACGCACAGGCGAATGTCGCTGTCGACCACAACCAGATCATTATGCGTACGTTAAAGCGTGTGGCCTCTGCGCACGGGATGAAGTGTCTGCTGCACGAGAAACCGTTTGCCGGAGTGAATGGTTCCGGTAAGCACAACAACTGGTCGCTTACGACGGACGACGGGATCAATCTGCTCGAACCGGGCAAGACGCCGCACGAGAACGTTCAGTTTTTGTTTGTACTGACCTGTATTTTGAAGGCGGTGGACAGGCACGCAGATCTGCTGCGTGAATCGGCGGCAGATCCGGGCAACGATCACAGACTAGGAGCCGCTGAGGCGCCGCCTGCGATCATCTCCGTATTTCTTGGAGAACAGCTTGAGGACGTACTGGCGCAGCTTATCCGGACGGGTACGGCAACGCATTCACTTAAGGGCGGCGTGCTGGAGACCGGCGTAAAGACGCTGCCGAACCTTGCGAAAGATGCGACAGACCGAAACAGAACGTCGCCGTTTGCATTTACCGGAAATAAATTCGAGTTCCGTATGGTCGGCTCGCGCGATTCGATCGCAGCGCCGAATATCGTACTGAATACGATCGTGGCAGAAGCCTTTGCGGAAGCGTGCGACGAGCTTGAGCGGGCAGAGGACTTCGATGAAGCAGTGCATGATCTGATCAAACGCTACGCAAGAGAGCATCAGAGGATCGTTTTCAACGGAAACGGATATTCTGAGGAATGGGTGGAGGAAGCGAAACGGAGAGGACTTCCGAATCTCAAGTCGATGGTAGATGCGATACCGGCGCTTGTGACGGAAAAATCGATCGAGCTGTTTGGAAAGTTCGGCGTGTTTACAAAGGCGGAGCTTGAGTCGCGCGTGGAGATCCAGTTTGAAGCGTATGCGAAGGTCATCAATATCGAAGCGCGTTCGATGATCGACATTGCGAGCAAACAGATCATTCCGGCAGTTATCAAATACACAAAGAGTCTTGCCGATACGGTAAATTCTGTAATGGCGGCAGGCGTAGAAGCCACTGTTCAGACAGAGCTTTTAAAGGAGACAAGTGCATTGCTGTCTCAGACAAAAGAGGCGCTGCGAAAGCTTACAGAGGTGGCGGCACAGGCTGCGGCGATGGAAGCGGGAGAAGCGCAGGCAAGATATTACTATGAGGCTGTGATGCCGGCTATGAGCGATCTGCGCGCTCCGGTCGATGAGCTTGAGATGATCGTGGACAAGGATATGTGGCCGATGCCGTCTTACGGCGATCTGATCTTTGAGGTATAAAAATTGTATAAATTCTATTGACTTCCTGAGGAAATAGATTAGAATAAAACTATTAAGGTACTGTAAAGTATGAAATAGTGGAGAATAACAGTTTGAAGTAATTTAAAAAGCGTATTTCGAGCTGTTATTTTTTACAAAACGACTGGCACTCATTAAGAGAGAGTGCTGACAAGGGGTGAGATATATGATCGTTAGACCAGTTCATGATATGGTGCTGTTTCCAAACGTCAATTTCTATTTTAAGAAAGAGGCGTATCAGCAGTGGAGCGGTGCGCAGGAGATCACGGAGGAGGAGATACTCTTTTTGCTCCAACGGGAATCAAAGGACATCAAAGAAGCATCGGCTGAGGATTTCTACCCGATCGGTTTTCTGGCGCATACGTCAGGCGTTGATTCGGAAGGGCTTGTAAAGGTGAATATCCGCGCGCGCGTCGATGTGGCGGACATTGAGAATGACGGCGGGACGTTCCGTGCGACAGCCAGCGTCCGTCCTGAGATCGAGGATATGTCGGGGGAGGAGCGAAAGGAGCTTCTGGAGAAGCTGCGTGCCTCTATTTTGCAGTTTATTCAAGGCTTTCAGTGGGGCGTATTTATCCGCGGGACAGTGCAGCGCTGGAATTCTCTGGAGGAGCTGATCTGCGCCGCGTCAGGATATATGAGCCTTGACTGGGAGGAAAAATATGCGCTGATGGAGACGGATTCTCTGCGGGAGCGGGGACGGCTGATCGAGCAGGCGGTGTACGCTTTTATTGAGGAGAGCCATGTGACGCAGGAGGCTGCACAGGCGCAGCAGGAGAGTCATGACCAGCTTTACCGCGAGGCTGCGATCAAAAAGCAGCTTGGATTTTTACAGCAGCAGCTTGAGGATATGCATCCGGAAAGCAGCTCGGAGACGGCGCAGTTCGCAAAGCGCATCGAAGAGTCAGGTATGAACGAGACTGCGAAAAAGGAGGCGAAAAAGGTCTTAAACCGCATGAAGCAGGAGGGAAAGGAAGGGCATGAGTACGGCATGCTCTACGACTATCTTGACTTTGTGACGGGACTGGAGTGGAAGAAAGCAAAGCCCTCAATGGTCGACGTTGAGCGGGCGCAGAAGATACTTGACGAG
>CATZPU010000132.1 GCA_958422845.1 uncultured Lachnospiraceae bacterium
GTGCGAATCCACCGGACGGCTCTCCGGCTGCTTGCAGACGAGAGAGACGGCTGTGGGATTCATAGGGCGAATGCCCGTGAGCGAGGAAATGCTCTGCATTTGCGAGCGGCACTGCGATATGTAACTCTATACACAAAAGTAACGGCAGTGCGAATCCACCGGACGGCTCTCCGGCTGCTTGCAGACGAGAGAGACGGCTGTGCATTACGTAACTTCATATACAAAAGCAATATCAAAAGGTAAGGAATCTGTCATGAATGAAAAAGCATTAAAGGTACTGGAGTACCATAAGATCATACAAAAACTGACCGACTTTGCCGGCTCGCAGCCGGGCAAGTCATTATGCAAAAATCTCGTTCCGTCATCGGACATCAGCGAAATACGGAGAATGCAGCGTGAAACCTCTGACGCCACAGCCAGACTTTACCGAAAAGGAAATATCTCCTTTTCCGGTCTTTCGGATATTCGCGGCTCTTTGAAACGTCTGGAAGTCGGAAGCTCTCTGAATATCGACGAACTTCTGCGCGTCTGCACGCTTCTTGAAACGACAAATCGCGTCAAATCATGGGCACGCAGTGACAACAGCCAGATCGTAAATAATGAGGAGCAGACCGAAGATTCTCTTGAGCAGATGTTTGCCGATCTGCAGCCGCTTACACCGCTTGCATCGGAGATTCGCCGCTGTATCCTTTCAGAAGAAGAAATAAGCGACGACGCAAGTCCGGGGCTTCGTCAGGTGCGACGCTCTATCCGTCTCACCAATGATAAGATCCGGACACAGCTTGCTTCTCTCGTAAACGGTTCCACGCGCAGTTATCTGCAGGACGCCGTGATCACGCAGAGAAACGGCCGTTTCTGTGTTCCGGTCAAGGCAGAGTACAGAGGTCAGGTGCCGGGTATGATCCACGATCAGTCCTCGACCGGTTCGACTCTTTTTGTTGAACCGATGAGTGTCGTTAAGCTGAATAACGATCTGCGCGAGCTTGAAATTAAGGAAGAGAAAGAAATAGAAATCGTTCTGTCCACCTTAAGCGGACTTGTCGCAGAACAGACGGAACCATTAAACTATAATGTGCTGCTGCTGACAGAGCTTGATTTTATTTTTGCCCGTGCGCAGCTTTCCCGCTCCTACAATGGAACGGAACCGGATTTCAATACTGATGGACGCATCAATATCAAAAAAGGCCGCCACCCTCTGCTCGATCCGAAAAAGGTAGTTCCGGTCGACATCCGACTGGGAAATGATTTTTCTCTGCTCGTTATTTCCGGTCCAAATACCGGAGGCAAAACGGTCTCTCTGAAAACAGTGGGACTATTTACTCTGCTCGGACAGGCGGGGCTTCACATTCCTGCCTTTGACCACTCAGAGCTGTCCGTATTTACAGAAGTATACGCCGATATCGGAGACGAACAGAGCATTGAGCAGAGCCTCAGTACGTTTTCGTCGCATATGACAAATATCGTTTCCTTCTGGGAACAAGCCGATGAACATTCACTCGTGCTTTTCGATGAGCTTGGCGCCGGAACAGACCCGACAGAGGGCGCCGCTCTTGCGATTGCGATCTTATCCAACCTTCACAGACGCGGCATCCGCACGATCGCAACGACTCATTACAGCGAATTAAAGGTATTTGCCCTTTCCACCCCCGGCGTCCAGAACGGAAGCTGTGAATTTAATGTTGAGACACTGCGTCCGACGTACCGTCTGCTGATCGGCGTTCCCGGAAAGAGCAACGCATTTGCGATCTCTCAAAAGCTCGGGCTTCCTGATTACGTCATCGAAGAGGCAAAGGGACACATCTCTCAGGAAGATGAAAGCTTTGAAGATGTGATCTCCGATCTCGAAGAAAGCCGCGCTACAATAGAAAAAGAGCAGGAAGAGATCAACCGCTATAAGCAGGAGATCGAAAATCTCAAACAGCGTCTTGAACGCAAGGAGGACCGTCTCGAGGCAAACCGTGAGGCTATTCTTCAGAAAGCCCGCGAAGAGGCTCAGACTATACTGCGCGAAGCGAAAGAATTTGCCGATGAATCTATCCGAAAATACAATAAACTCGGAAAAGAATCCGACGCTTCCCGCAAAATGGAACAGGAACGTACAAAACTTCGCGAAAAAATGTCCGGACTGGAAAAAAATATGGGCGTAAAAGCCGCAAAGAAACCGCAAAAAGAACTGACCGCAAAGGATCTGCGTATCGGAGACCGCGTCAAGGTGCTGAGCATGAATCTGACCGGTACTGTCAGCACGCTTCCTGATGCACGCGGCAATCTGTTCGTACAAATGGGTATCCTGCGCTCTCAGGTCAAACTTTCCGATCTTGAAAAACTTCCGGACGAGCCGTCCCCGTACAGCAGCAAAACGTCTTCCGGCTTTGCTTCCCGTTCCGGCGGCAGCAAAGTAAAAATGGCAAAATCGTATTCCATCAGCGCCGAGATCAACTTGATCGGACGCACAACAGACGAGGCGATCGCCGAACTCGACAAATACCTCGACGACGCCTACATCGCACACCTTTCTCCGGTGCGTATCGTACACGGAAAAGGAAGCGGCGCACTGCGAAAAGCAGTACACCAGTATCTGCGCAGACAAAAACATGTCGCCTCCTACCGCCTCGGGGAGTTTGGAGAAGGAGATGCCGGCGTCACCATCGTAGACTTTAAATAACAAGTTCTGAACTTCTATATCAGCAGCAAAACAGAAAGGAGCCCCCATGATAGCCAAACAGAAAATCCTGATCGTCGACGATGATGAAAACATTGCCGAACTGATTTCTCTCTATCTGACAAAAGAATTTTATGACACAAAAATAGTATATGACGGCGAATCTGCGCTCCGTGAATTTGATACCTACCAACCGAATCTGATTCTGTTAGACTTGATGCTTCCGGGCATTGACGGCTATCAGGTCTGCCGTGAGATCCGTCAGCATTCCAGTGTGCCGATCATCATGCTTTCCGCAAAAGGAGAGGTCTTTGACAAGGTGCTCGGACTGGAGCTCGGCGCAGATGATTATATCATCAAACCGTTCGACTCAAAAGAGCTGGTCGCACGCGTCAAGGCTGTACTGCGGAGATTTCAGCCATATCCGCCCCAGCAGCCAAAACCCACCGGAAAATACGTGGAATATCCGGAACTTACGATCAGCCTTACGAACTACGCCGTTATTTATAAGGGCGAGACGATCGATATGCCTCCAAAAGAACTGGAGCTTTTATACTTTCTGGCATCCTCACCGAATCAGGTGTTCACTCGCGAGCAGCTCCTCGATCATATCTGGGGCTACGAATATATCGGCGATACGCGCACGGTCGATGTGCACATCAAGCGTATCCGCGAAAAAATCAAGGATTATGCCAACTGGTCGATCGCTACTGTCTGGGGGATCGGCTACAAATTCGAGGTGAAATAGTATATGAAACGTAAATTATTGGGCTCCTATCTTGGAGCCTATCTCATTTTTCTTATTGGAAGTTTTCTGGCAGCGCTTTACCTGACTCCGCGTCTCGTCAAAAATTATCTGCCGGAGATCGCTGCGGGCTCAGAAACTGCGCACTTCGCAGGAGTCCACTTTATTGCCCTCCAAAACGTCTGCTATCTACTGCTTTTTGTCGTTTTTCTTCTGTCCCTGATTCCGGCAGCCGTTTTTCTTCTGAAATTTTACCGGCCGCTGAACCGCATCACGCAGGCAGCCGCCCATTATATTGAAGATACTTCGACCGCTCCTGCGCATACCTATGATACAGATGATGAACTTGGGCGTCTTTCTGCTTCTATTATTTATCTGGCTGTATCTGCACAGAATGCAGAAGAGAGTCAGAGAAAATTTATTTCAAATATATCGCACGATTTCCGCTCTCCGCTCACCTCGATCAATGGCTATGTGGAGGCTATGCTTGACGGTACGATCCCGCCGCAGATGCAGGAAAAATACCTGAAAATCGTGCTTGGCGAAACACAGCGTCTGAACCGGCTGACCGAAGGTCTGCTTACACTGAACGCCTTCGATGACCGCGGCGTTTACATTGACATGACAGACTTTAATATCGTTCCCGTCATACAAAATGTCGCCGCATCGTTTGAGGGTACGTGCCAACAAAAAAATATCTCCTTGGAAACTGTTTTCTCCGACAAAGAAGTAAATGTGCATGCCGATGTGGACAAGATCCAGCAGGTACTCTACAATCTCGTGGATAACGCGATCAAATTCAGTCCTTCCGGTTCTTCTATCCGCATCCGTGCATCTGCCGAAAAGAATCTTGTCTATATCTCCGTCAAAGACAACGGAGAAGGAATCGAAAAGGAGGAGCTTTCCAAGATATGGGACCGTTTCTACAAGTCTGATACCTCCCGCGGCAAAGACAAAAAAGGTACCGGACTGGGACTTTCCATCGTAAAAGAAATCCTCCGCGCCCATGACCAGAATATCAATGTCATCAGCACGAAGGGAGTCGGAACAGAATTTGTTTTTTCACTTGCGCGAGGGAAAAGCGGCGTCTCTTGATGCCTTTCTCACCCTTAATTAAACGCAAAATCAGGAATCTTTTATCCATACTTTCAATCAGGACCACCGGCTTAGCCGGTGGTTTGCTCTGCCCCTTTAAGGGGCTCATC
>CATZPU010000133.1 GCA_958422845.1 uncultured Lachnospiraceae bacterium
AGGAAAGATCGAATATTATGCGAGAAACGGCGAGCCGACGCCGTCCGGCATGGTGATCGGGCGCGACGGGCAGCCGATGACAGACAGTCAGGAGATATTAAAGGCGCTCAATGAAAAGCGTGCGGCGCTCACTCCGCTTGGCGGGATCGGCGAGGAGCTTGGCGGCTACAAGGGCTACGGATATGCGACAGTGGTAGAGATCCTTTCCGCGGCTTTACAGGCGGGAAGCTACATGAAGATGCTCAGCGGTTTTGACAGCGAAGGAAATAAGATTCCGTATCCGCTCGGTCATTTCTTTATTGCGATCGATACGGAAGCATTCATGGGCGCAGATACCTTTAAGAAAACGGCGGGCGACATCTTAAGGCAGCTTCGCGCGTCCCAGAAGGCTCCGGGGCATGACCGTATCTATACCGCGGGAGAAAAGGAGTATGATGTCCGGCGATTCCGCGCGGACAAGGGCGTTCCGGTCGGAGAATCTGTGCAGAAAGAGCTGATCGGACTTCGCGACCGGTTTGGACTTACGCAGTTCGTATTCCCGTTTGAACATCAGGGGGCGGCACAATGATAGCGGAGAAAATGAAGCCGTATCTGCAAAATAATTCTGCGATACGCGCAATGTTTGAGGAAGGAAAACGGATGGCGGAGACATTCGGGGCAGATCAGGTCTTTGATTTCAGCCTTGGCAACCCGAATGTCCCTGCGCCGGACATGATAAAAGAGGCGATCAGGGAAATATTAGATGAGGAGGATCCCGTATTTGTTCACGGCTATATGAGCAATGCGGGGTTCTGGCATGTGAGAAAGGCGATCGCAGACGATCTTAATACGCGGTTTGGCACTGCGTTTTCTGCGGACAATCTGATCATGACGGTCGGAGCGGGAAGCGGGCTGAACGTCTGTTTAAAGACGCTGCTCGATCCGCAGGATGAGGTGATCGTATTCGCACCGTATTTTCTGGAATACGGCTCTTATGTGCGTAATTATGACGGCGTGCTTGTTACGGTCGCACCGGATACGGAAAGCTTTCAGCCAAATCTTTCTGATTTTGAGGCGAAGCTTTCGGCAAAGACAAAGGCAGTCATTATCAATAATCCGCACAATCCGACAGGCGTCGTTTATCCGGAAGAAGCGATACGCGCTCTGGCAGCGATCCTTGAAAGAAAGCAGCGGGAGTACGGGCATGCGATATACCTGATCTCCGACGAGCCTTATCGGGAGCTTGCGTTTGACGGCGCGGCTGTGCCGTTTGTCACGAAATATTACGACAATACGATGATCGTCTATTCCTACAGCAAATCGCTGTCGCTTCCGGGGGAGCGTATCGGCTACGTCCTGATACCGGATGAGGTTGAGGAGAGCGAACAGACGATCGCGGCGGCGACGATCGCAAACCGTATCAGCGGCTGCGTCAACGCGCCGTCTCTGATCCAGCTTGCGGTGGCAAAGTGTGTAGATGCGAGAGTCGATCTTGAGTATTACGACAGAAACCGCAAAGCACTGTATGAGGGGCTGACCTCCTGCGGATTTACGTGTGTGAAGCCGCAGGGAGCGTTTTATCTGTGGGTAAAAGCGCCGACAGAGGAAAAGAAGTTCATAGAAGATGCAAAAAGATACCATATTTTAATGGTGCCGGGTTCTTCGTTCGCATGTCCGGGGTATGTGCGTCTTGCGTACTGTGTTTCGTACGAGACGATACAAAGGGCGCTTCCGAAATTTGAACAGCTCGCAAAAGAGTATTTTTAGAGGAGAATTACATATTATGAAGATAATTATTGTTGGGCTTGGCAAGGTGGGACAGTCGTTGGCACTGGAGCTTGGCAATGAGGATAACGAGATCACCGTGATCGACTGTCAGGAAGAACTGGTACAGGAGATCACGAGTCAGAATGATTTTATGGGAGTAGTAGGCAACGGTTCTACATACTCGGTGCAGATGGAGGCAGGGATCGAGTCTGCGGACCTGCTGATCGCGGTCACAGGTTCCGACGAACTCAATCTGCTCTGCTGCCTGATCGCAAAAAAGGCGGGAAACTGTCATACGATCGCGCGCGTGCGCAATCCTGAGTACAGCACGGAGCTTGACTTTATCAAGGAGGAGCTGGGACTTGCAATGGTGATCAATCCGGAGCTTGCCGCAGCCGGAGAGGTGGCGCAGGCTTTGCAGTTTCCGTCTGCTATCGAAGTAACCTCGTTTGTAAGAAGCCGCGTGCGTCTTTTGAAATTCAGACTTCCGGAAAATTCTGTTCTTGACAATATGCAGATCGCAAGCCTTCCGGAAAAGCTGCGCAGCAGCGTATTGATCTGCGCCGTTGAGCGTGGAGAGGAGCTGATCATCCCGAATGGAAATACCGTTCTTCATGCGAAGGACGTCGTATCCGTGATCGGGAAAGCGTCTGATGCAAATCAGTTTTTCCGTCAGGTCGGGATCGTGACGAATCAGGTAAAAAACCTGATGATCGTCGGCGGAAGCCCTATCGCGTTTTATCTGGCAAAAATGATGATAAGCAGCGGCGTGCGCGTCAAGATCGTCGAAAAAAATATGAAGCGCTGCGAGGCGCTTTGCGACCTTCTTCCAAAAGCAACGATTGTTCACGGAGACGGAACGGATAAGGATCTTTTGCTTGAAGAAGGCATCGAACGGTATGAGAGCTTTGCGGCGCTTACGAATATCGACGAGGAGAATATCCTTCTGTCGCTTTATGCGCGTAAGACCGGAGAGAAGAAGCTGATCACGAAGATCAATAGGATCGCTTTTGACGAAGTTATCAGAGAGCTTGATCTGGATACGGTGGTTTACCCTAAAAATATCACGGCAGAGCATATCATACGCTACGTCCGTTCCATGAAAAATTCGCTTGGCAGCAACGTGGAAACGCTGCATAAGATACTCGGCGGCAAGGCGGAGGCTCTTGAGTTCGTGGTGCGCGGCAAGTCAAAGGTTCTGGGAATTTCGCTGCATGAGCTGCCTATCAAGGAAGGCATCCTTATCGCAGGAATCGCGCGCGGCGGAAAGGTACTGATCCCGCGTGGTTCGGATAAGATCATGCAGGGCGACAGCCTGATCGTGATCACACGCCATATGGGGCTTAACGACGTAGAAGATATATTGGCAAAGTAGGATAGGGAAAATGAATTACGGGATTATTATACATATTATCGGATCAGTGCTTAACTTTGAGGCGGCTTTTATGACGCCCGCCCTGATCACGGCGCTTGTCTATAAAGAAAAAGCAGGGTACTCTCTGCTGATAACGATATTGCTGTGTCTGCTTTGCGGTACTTTGCTGACGCGCAAAAAGGTAAAAAGTAAATCGATGTATGCACGGGAAGGTTTTGTAGCAGTCGCGCTGTGCTGGATCGTGCTCAGTGCGTTCGGCGCTCTTCCGTTTGTGATCGCAGGAAGTATCCCGTCGTATATCGACGCGCTCTTCGAGGTAGTGTCCGGTTTTACGACGACGGGTTCGAGTATCCTCACGGAGGTGGAATCCATGCCGAAATGCCTGCTGTTCTGGCGAAGCTTTACGCACTGGATCGGCGGCATGGGCGTACTGGTGCTCGTAATGGCTATCCTGCCGCTTGCCGGAGGCAGCACGATGTATCTGATGAAGGCGGAAAGTCCGGGACCTTCCGTCGGAAAACTCGTACCGAAAGTCAAGAGTACGGCGATGCTGCTGTACAAGATGTATGTGGGATTATCGGTGCTTCAGCTTATTCTGCTTTTGCTTGGCGGGATGCCGATGTTTGACGCCCTGACTACGATGTTCGGTACAGCCGGTACGGGAGGATTCGGTATCAAAAATGACAGTATCGGAGGATATTCCACGTATTTACAGGTCGTAGTTACGGTGTTTATGATCCTGTTCGGCGTGAATTTTAACTTTTATTATCTTCTGCTTCGAAAGAGATATAAGGAAGCGGCGCGGTCAGGAGAAGTGTGGACGTATTTCGGAATCATACTAGCGGCTGTCATCCTGATCACACTGAACGTATCGAGCATGTTCCCAAGCGGAATAAAAGCATTGCAGCAGGTAGCGTTTCAGGTCGGATCGATCATTACGACGACAGGTTTTGCAACGACAGACTTTGATCTGTGGCCGCAGTTTTCAAAGATGATCCTTGTGCTTTTGATGTTTGTCGGAGCCTGTGCCGGAAGTACGGGCGGCGGTATCAAGGTCTCACGAATCATTCTGCTGTTTAAGTCGATCCTGAAAGAACTCGATTTTATTGTGCATCCACATAATGTGCGGAAAGTCAAGCTGGACGGAAGAATCGTAGAACATACGGTCATGCGTGCTGTCAATGTATTTATGGTATTATATCTGTTTATTTTTGCCGGATCCGTGCTGCTGATCTCGCTGGACAATTTTGATTTTATAACGAATTTTACGGCAGTAGCGGCAACGATCAACAATATCGGTCCGGGACTTTCGATGGTCGGCCCCACCGGAAATTTCAGTATGTTTTCTGATTTTTCCAAGCTCGTGCTGACGTTCGATATGCTGGTCGGAAGACTGGAGCTCTTCCCGATCCTGATCCTGTTTTCTAAAAATACATGGTCCAGATAGTTCAAAAATATGCTTCGGATA
>CATZPU010000134.1 GCA_958422845.1 uncultured Lachnospiraceae bacterium
TGCCCGTCAGCTCCCTGAGGCAGAGCAGGTCATTTTGGAAGAAGCAAAAAAGCAGGAAAGTGAGTGTGTTTTTGTAAAGCCTGAGTGTATCACGGACGTTTGCTGCGGACTGGAGAAGCAGTCGTTTTCATACGGAGAGTTCGGACGCATCGCGATCCGTCTGGCAGGAGAGCATCAGATAGAGAATGCGGCTCTGGCGCTTGAGGGCGTGGCGGCGCTTCGCAGACAGGGCTATAAGATCACGGATACGGCAGTGCGCAGCGGAATGGCAGAGACGGTATGGAAGGGACGTTTTACGGCGATCCATCACCATCCGCTTGTGATCCTTGACGGAGCGCACAATCCGGACGCGGCGCAGCGGCTTCGCGATTCTGTGGAGGAATATTTTAAAAACAGGAAAAAATATTATATCTTTGGCGTGTTTTCTGACAAAGAATATGATAAAATTATAGAAATAACCGCAGGTCTGGCAGAACATATTTTCACGGTAGAGACGCCGGACAATCCGAGAGCGCTTCCGGCAGAGGAGCTTGCGAAGGCGGTAGCGCGTGTGAATCCGTCTGTGGAGGCGGTCGGCGATATTGAGACGGCAGTGAAAAAGAGTTTTACGGCAGCGGGAGAAAACGATGTGATACTTGCATTCGGATCGCTTTCCTTTCTTGGAGATGTCGAACGCGCCGTTATTAAATACGGATCATGACCGGATCTTGAACAGCAGTGGGAAAGGTATGGAATAGCTGCCAACAAAGAGCGGAGAAAAGAATGAGAAACGGAGAACGTTTATGAGAGACTTACTGGAATTACGGGATGAGATAGACGAGATCGACAGCCAGATCGTAAAGCTGTTTGAGGACAGGATGAAGTTAAGCGGCGAGGTGGCGGAGTATAAGATCGCAAACGGAAAAAAGGTATTTGACAAAGACAGAGAGCGTTCCAAGCTTGAGACGCTGCGCGCTCTTGCGGCAAATGATTTTAACAGGCACGGCGTGGAAGAGCTGTTTTCCCAGATCATGTCCATGAGCCGTAAGCTGCAGTATCAGCTTCTGGAATCGCACGGCGCATCGGGCAGACTTCCGTTTATTGCAGTCGACGATATTGAACGCGAGAATATCCGCGTCGTTTATCAGGGCGTCGAGGGTGCGTACAGTCATGCCGCCATGCGGGCGTATTTTGGTGAAGATGTGAACTGCTTTCATGTGAAAAAATGGCGCGATGCGATGGAAGCGATCGCGGAGGGAGCGGCAGATTATGCCGTGCTGCCGATCGAGAATTCTTCGGCAGGGATCGTTGCAGATAATTACGATCTGCTTGTAAATTTTGAAAACTATATCGTCGGGGAGCAGATCATTAAGTGCGAGCATGCGCTTCTCGGGCTTCCGGGCGCAAAGCTTTCGGATATCAGGACTGTGTATTCCCATCAGCAGGCGCTTTCGCAGTGTGAGGAGTACCTTGACAGACACAGGCAGTGGCAGCTTATTCCGTATGACAATACGGCGCGTGCGGCAAAGAAGGTCTCGCAGGAGGGCGATCCTTCTGCCGCAGCGATCGGCAGTACGTTTGCTGCTAAGCTTTTCGGGCTTGAGGTGCTGGCGGAGCACATCTATTATAATGAAGCAAACTCGACGCGTTTTATCATTGTGACGAATCAGAGAATATTCAGACGCGATGCAAAGAAGATCAGTATCTGTTTTGAGCTGCCGCATGCAAGCGGCGCGCTTTATAATATTTTGTCTCATTTTATCTACAATAATCTGAATATGAATAAGATCGAATCGCGTCCGATAACGGGACGGAACTGGGAATACCGCTTCTTTATTGATTTTGACGGAAACTTAAATGACAGTGCGGTAAAAAATGCGCTGCGCGGTATCAGGGAAGAAGCGATCAATATGAAAATACTCGGAAATTATTAGGGAAAAACGTATCAGGGGATAGCTTATCGGAGAGAAAATAATCAGGGATAAGATAATGAAGGAGAGTGCAGGATGACGGGCATAGATGAATTGATCATATACCGCGATTTTGAAAACGGGGCGGTCTTAAGCGACATGACATGGATCATGGAACATTACCGTGTCAAGGAGAGGCGCGGTGAGGTGCGGAAGAAGTTTTTCGGCTGTATGCATGCGCTTATCGATCTGGCAGGCAATTATGGCTTCGAGAAGAATCTCTGGCATGCGTATCTGACGTACCTGCTTGTGAATAACGAAAATGTATTCAGTACCGCCTGCGAGATAAGAGGAATCACAGAAGGGAGCCTCCTGCGCCTTGCAAAGCATGACTTTGCAATCTTTAGGAAATTGTTTGCATTCGATTTTGCACCTCTGGAACAGGAGATCGGAGCGGGATTTTTTGAAGAGATACTTGACTACCGCAGTGCGGGAGCGTCAGGCAAGGTATTCAATAAACGGATCTGCCGCAGGATATGTGAGCTGAGCGCTCAGCTTGGAAATGCGAAAGATCTGGAAGCATTTACGCAGTATATGATCCATTTTTACAAGGAGTTCGGGGTAGGCAAGCTGGGGCTTCACAAGGCGTTTCGTGTGGCGCACGATGAAAACGGGGTGCAGATACTGCCGATCACAAATATCAAGCATGTGAATCTTGACGATCTCGTAGGATATGAGATCGCAAAAAAGAAGCTTATCGACAATACGGAAGCGTTTGTGCAGGGCAGAAAAGCGAATAATTGCCTGCTTTTTGGCGATGCGGGCACAGGAAAGTCCTCCAGTATCAAGGCGATCCTCAATCAGTATTACGATCAGGGACTGCGTATGATAGAGATATACAAGCATCAGTTTCAGGATCTAAACGATGTGATCGCGCAGATCAAGAACAGAAATTACCGTTTTATCATATATATGGACGATCTTTCCTTTGAGGAATTTGAGATAGAATATAAGTATTTAAAAGCAGTCATCGAGGGGGGACTTGAGAAAAAGCCGGACAATATCCTGATCTATGCAACGTCGAACAGACGCCATCTGATCAGAGAAAAATTCAGCGACAATAAAGAGGAGCGTGACGGCGATATTCATACGAATGATACGATTCAGGAAAAGATCTCTCTTGCTTCACGGTTCGGAGTCACGATCTTCTTCGGTTCCCCGAATAAAAAGGAGTTTCAGAATATCGTAAAGACGCTGGCGCAAAGATATGGCGTTTCGATGTCGGAGGAGGAGCTGCTTCTTGAGGCGAATAAATGGGAGCTGAGTCACGGCGGTCTTTCCGGACGCACGGCGCAGCAGTTTATTGATTATCTGCTTGGGCAGATGAGATAGGAGGGGGATATGGCAGTAAGGTATTTCGCGGCTATCAGTATCGGATCGGTACAGACCGAGATGAAAATTTATGAATGGGGCGGTAAAAAGCCGATGCGCGAGGTGGAGTGTCTGTCCGCCCGCATGACGCTGCGGCTTGACGTATATAAGAGCGGACGTATCAGCAGGGAGCATATCGAAGAGCTGTGTACGGTTTTAAGGGACTATGTGCGGCTGATGCAGTCCTACCGTGTGGATGCGTACAAGGTCTGCGCGACGAGCGCATTCCGTGAATCACGCAATATGTCGATCATGCAGGACTATATCGAAAAGCAGACAGGGCTGAAGATCGAGGTCTTAAGCAACTCCGAACAGCGTTTTGTGGATTATAAGTCGATCGCTTCTGTCACCTCAGAATTTGAGACGATCATCCAGAGTCCTGCGGCGATCGTTGACATCGGAAGCAGCAGTATGCAGATCTCTTTGTTTGACAAGGATAAGCTGATCACGACTCAGAATATCAGAATAGGAAATGTGACGACGAGGGAGCAGCTTGCACCGTTTGTAAAGAGCAGCGATCATTTTGAAACGCTCGTATCAGAGCTTCTCGACCATGAGCTTGCAGGGTTTGGAAAGCTGTATCAGAAAGACCGCCAGCTCAAAAATCTGATCGTGATCGGGGGAAACTTAAGAGGGCTCATGACGCCGTATCAGGATGAGAACCGCAGGATCACTGCCGTTACGAAGGAAGCGTTTGCAAAGGTGTATGAAGACGTCGTTCCTCTCGATCAGGATGAGATAGCCAGACGTTACAATATATCTTACGATCAGACGGGCCCGATCGTCCCGTCAGCCGTTTTCTGCCGCTGTCTGATGGAGAATCTCGGCGCGCAGACGATGTGGTTTCCGGATTACAGTCTTTGCGACGGGCTTGCGTATGATTACGGCGTGAAGAACCGGTATCTGAAAAACAGCCATGATTTTGAGGAGGACATTCTGGCAGCGGCGCGCAGCATTGCAAAAAGATACAAATGCAGTCAGCCGCATATCCGCAATCTGGAAGAGATCGCGCTTATGGTATTTGACCGGATGAAGAAAATACACGGAATGGGAAAGCGTGAGAGGCTGCTTTTGCAGATCTCCATTATCCTGCATAACTGCGGCAAATTTATCAGCCTTGAAAATGTGTCCGAGTGTGCGTATTATATTATTATGGCGACCGAGATCATCGGGCTTTCACACACGGAGCGGGAGATGATCGCATACACGGTCAAATTTAATACGAGCGCGTTTGAAAATTATGACGATCTCGCG
>CATZPU010000135.1 GCA_958422845.1 uncultured Lachnospiraceae bacterium
CGATGATGCCGCGCGGCGTTTTCTCGGCTTCGCTCGCCGCAAGACGGACGCACTCGTCGTAGTTCATATCTTCGATCGTTACCGTTGCGTTTTCCTTTGCGATGTTCTCAAGGCGCGTCTGAGTCGTTCCCTTTGGCATACGGATCACGCATTTTTGTCCCAGTCTGTTTGCCGCCCATGCGACGCCGCGTCCGTGGTTGCCGTCCGTAGCGGAGAAGAAGGTCGCCTGACCGAATTCCTCGCGGAGTTTTTCTGATGTAAGGACGCTGTACGGAACCTCGCTTACGTCACGGCCGAGCTCCTTTGAGATGTATTTTGCGATCGCATACGAACCGCCGAGTACCTTAAAGGCGTTCAGACCGAAGCGGTAGGATTCGTCCTTTACGTAGAGTCGCTTCAGCCCAAGGTAAGAGGCGAGGTTTGTAAGTCTCGTCAGAGGCGTCACAGAATACTGCGGGAAGCTTTTATGAAACCCGATGGATCTGTGCATCTCCTCCAAAGACATGTTCTGTACTTGAAGATCGTCGCTTTTTGGCATGTGGTTCAGTGTCCATTTGATCTGGTTGCCTGCTTTGCTGCTCAATTCTTATCCCTCCCTGTTTTCTATCTGTTAATATCCACGTAGCTGTATAATGTATATTTTGAAATTCCGAAATATTTTGCGACTTTATCGCCGGATTTCGTGATCAGGAAAGCGCCTGCGTCATTTAAGAAGTTGAGCGCTTTTACCTTGTCGTCTTTTGTCATCATGGCGACCGGAACGCCGACGAGCTCCACGGACTGCTCGATCAGCTCATCAAGCAGATCGTTGACGTCGTGTGTGATCTTGTGCGGCGCGCTGTTTTTGTCATTTGCGCTATTCGCTGTCTCAGGACAATCCGTCAGTGAATGAATACTGTTCTCAAGAGCCAGCAGATTTGTGATGTCATAATTGATGGAAAGTACGTAATGTGGAATACCTTCGCTGTCCTTTACGTAGATTGTAGAAGATTTCAGGATCCGTCCGTTGTCAGTCTTTGTAAGGTACGCCAGACGGTCTTTTAATCCGTCGCCTTTCTGCCGCAGAGCGTCCAGTACGATCTCCGACGGTCCGTCGCCTAACTTTCTGCCGGATATGTGGGCGTTTTCAATATGAACAATGGAGTGTTCGATCGAATGTCTGGCCAGATCGTGAATCACGATTTCACAGTTGCTGCCAAACTGTGCGGCAAGTCCGGCGGCAAGCTGTTTTAAAAAATCAAGTCCCAAATCTCCCATATGGTACCTCCTGTGATGCCGTGTTTTTGTCTCTCTTAAATTCATCATATCACAGAAATCCAGAAAAGCAATAGAAAAATACAAAAAATTTTAGACATCAAAAATATTTTTGTTTTCATAGTTGATTTTTAAAGAAAATGATGGTAATATGATGATATATAAGGAGAAGTTTGTATAAAATATACGAAACAGGAGAAAAAGAACACAAGAATATCCTGTTATTATTGTTAAAGAGAACGTTAAAAAGAACATATATTATATGGAAGAAAAGGAGGCAGAAGATATGCTGATAATTGGAAACGGAAAGTTATTTACACGCGATGAGAGCAATCCGTTTCTTGCAGACGGTGCGGTGGCGATCGACGGCACGAAGATCGCAAAGGTGGGCACGACAGCAAAGATCCGCGCAGCGTACGCGGACGCGCAGTACATTGATGCAAAGGGCAAGGTGATCATGCCTGCGTTTATCAATGCGCATGAGCATATTTACAGCGCTTTTGCAAGAGGCTTTTCTATCAAGGGTTACAACCCGAAGGGATTCCTCGACATTCTGGACGGACAGTGGTGGACGATCGACCGCCATCTGACACTGGAACAGACGAAATACAGCGCGATGGAGACGCTGATCTCCAGTATCAGAAACGGCGTGACGACGACGTTCGATCATCACGCAAGTTTCGGGCATATTACGGACAGCCTCTTTACGATCGCAGACGCGGCGAAGGAGCTTGGCGTGCGCGCCTGCCTGTGCTATGAGGTATCCGACCGCGACGGAATGGATAAGGCGAGAGAATCCGTAATGGAAAATGCCAATTTTATCAAGTATGCTCTGAAAGATGATTCGGATATGATCGCAGGTATGATGGGAATGCACGCGCAGTTTACGATTTCAGATGAGACGATGGAGCTTGCGGCGGCAAACAAGCCGGACGAGGTCGGCTATCACATCCATGTGGCTGAGGGCATCGAGGATCTGCATCACTGCCTGAAGCATTACGGAAAGCGTATCGTAGACCGGCTGATGGATCACGGAATTCTCGGAGAAAAAACGCTGCTCGGACACTGTATCTATATCAATCCGCATGAGATGGAGCTGATCAAAGAGACAGATACGATGGTCGTACATAATCCGGAATCCAACATGGGCAATGCGTGCGGCTGTCCGCCGACGATGGAGCTTGTTCACAGAGGCATTCTGACGGGACTCGGTACAGACGGTTACACGCATGATATGACAGAATCCTTCAAGGTAGCGAACGTACTGCACAAGCATCATCTGTGCGACGCAAACGTCGCATGGGGAGAAGTGCCGCAGATGCTGTTCTATAATAATGCTGCGATCGCCAACCGTTATTTCAAGACTCCGCTTGGCGTACTGAAAGAAGGCGCGGCAGGCGATGTGATCGTTGTGGATTACGATCCGCCGACCTACCTTGGCGCAGAGAATATCAACGGACATATCCTGTTCGGTATGACGGGACACGATGTTGTGACGACTGTCGGCAACGGTAAGGTTCTGATGCAGGATCGGGAAGTAAAGGTAGCAGATGTGGAAGAAGTAATGGCAAAATGCCGCGAGTCATCTGCGAAACTCTGGAAGAGCATTAACGGATAAGTAAAGCAAAAAGCTCTGGAAAAGCATTAACGGATAAGTAAAGCAAAAAGCTCTGATAGAGCATGAACGGATAAGCAAAGAAGTTCAGGAGGAAAAGCGTATGAGTGATATTATGACATGTATGCCGTTTGACCAGCTGTTAAAGTGGGTGATGACGGAGCATGATACAAAAGGAACGGTATTTGGAGTGCGCAGACCGTATCGCGCATCAGGAGAGACGCTTCAGATATTCGGCAGGAAGCTGGAGACACCGATCGGTCCGGCAGCAGGCCCGAACAGTCAGCTTGCACAGAATATCGCCGCGTCCTATTATGCAGGAAGCCGTTTCTTTGAATTAAAAACAGTTCAGATCATGGACGGAGCGGAGCTTGCAGCCTGCGTAAATAAGCCGTGTATCAAGGCGGATGATGAGGGCTACAACTGTGAATGGTCGACGGAGCTGTACGTACCGCAGGCACAGGACGAATATATCAAGGCATGGTTCCTGCTCGCCGTGATGGCAAAGGAGTATGAGCTGGGTTCTATGGACGGCTTCCAGTTCAACATCAGCGTGGGGTACGACCTTGCAGGCATCAAGTCTGAAAAGATCGATACTTTTATTGAAAATATGAAAAATGCGGAACATACAGAAACATTTCAGACATGCCGCCGGTATCTGCTGGATCATGCAGGCGATTTCAAACGTCTGACGAAAGAGGACATCGAGTCCATCTCGCCGCAGATCTGTAATTCCGCGACGATCTCCACGCTGCACGGCTGCCCGCCGCAGGAGATCGAGAGCATTGCCAATTATCTGCTGACCGAAAAGCATATGCATATATTCGTCAAGTGCAATCCGACGCTGCTTGGCTATGAGTTTGCGAGAGAGACGCTTGATCAGATGGGATACGACTACATCGCTTTTGGACGATTCCACTTTGAGGACGACCTTCAGTATGTGGACGCAGTTCCGATGCTTGAAAGACTGATGAAGCTCTCAGCAGAACAGAATCTTGAGTTCGGCGTAAAGATCACGAATACCTTTCCGGTAGACGTAAAGGCAAATGAGCTTCCGAGCGAAGAGATGTATATGTCAGGAAAAGCGCTGTTTCCGCTGTCTATCGCGCTTGCGGCAAAGCTGTCGCGTGAATTTGACGGAAAGCTGCGCATCGCATATTCCGGCGGCGCAGACGCATTCAACATCGACCGCATCGTAGGAACGGGCGTATGGCCGGTGACGGTTGCCACGACGATCCTCAAGCCGGGCGGATATCAGAGACTGCTCCAGATGGCGCAAAAGCTTGACGAGACAGGCGTAAAGCCGTTTACGGGCATCGACGCCGAAGCGCTGTCAAAGGTGGCTGCGGACGCCGTGACGGATAAGCATCACGTAAAATCTGCAAAGATGCCGGTATCGCGCAAGTCGGACGAGAAGGTACCGCTGCTTAACTGCTATACGGCTCCGTGCGAGGATACGTGTCCGATCCATCAGGAGATCACGACGTATATGCGTCTTGCCGGAGAAGGAAAGTACGAGGAAGCGCTCCGCGTGATCCTGAATAAGAACGCGCTGCCGTTTATCACGGGCACGATCTGTTCTCACGCATGTCAGAGCCACTGTACGCGCAATTTCTATGAGACGAGCGTACAGATACGCGATACGAAACTTTTATGCGCACAG
>CATZPU010000136.1 GCA_958422845.1 uncultured Lachnospiraceae bacterium
GGACTGCGCTTTGACATCGAACTTCCCGACGAGGTCGTAACCCCCATCCGCTGCGATGCAGAACGTATCCGGCAGCTTCTGTCCATCCTGATCGACAATGCGTTTTCCTATACGCCAAAAGGCGGGCGCATCTGTCTTTCGCTCGCGACAGAAACACCCGCCTTTCTTTCTGATAGTTTTAATTTCCGGCGCAGCGCACAATACCAAAAGCTGTACCTCTCGGTCATCGACAACGGTCCCGGCATTCCTGACGATCAAAAAGACGCCGTTTTTGAACGGTTCCACCGCCTCGATACCGCGCGGCACGACAAAGCGCATTTCGGTCTCGGTCTGTGCATTGCGCAGGAGATCGTATCCCTCCATCACGGACAGCTTCTGCTGACGGACACACCGGACGGCGGAGCGACGTTTACTGTCGTGCTCGACTATAAAGCACAGCCAAACGACTAAAACAGCCCCTTTATCAAAAAGAACAGGATCGGCACAGCAAGAGCAGGAAGCATATTGAGCGCCTTACAATCCTTTATCTTAAGAATGCCAAGACCGGAGGCTGCGATCAGCACGCCTCCGACTATGCAGAGTTCTGCGATCATATCCTCTGTAAAAAAGCTGCCGGAAAGCGTTTTGGCAATCAGATAGATACTTCCCTGCCACACAAAAAGCACCGGAGCGGCAAACGCCATTCCTATTCCGTATGTAGAAGCAAGCACCGCCGACGTCACAAAATCAAGCGCCGCATTCGTAAACAGATACGTGTGATCGCCGTGCAGCGCGCTCATGACGGGACCGAGGATCGAGAGCGTCCCGATGCAGTACAAAAGAATACCCGTCGAGAGCCCCTCTCCCAGATTCGATCTGGAATACCGTCCCACCAGTCCCTGAAATTTCGCGTCAATATCAAGCACAGAGCCGATCAGGCTGCCAAGCGCAAGGCTCGCGATAAAGAGCACAGGATAGCGGCTCTTCGCCATATTCGTAACTACGGCGTTGATGCCGAGCGCAGTCGCCGCCAGTCCCATCGCTGTATAAAGCGCTTCCTGATACTTTTCTTTGATACCCTTTCTAAGACTGCTGCCAAGCAGACTTCCAGCCAGAATCGTTCCTGTATTTACAATAGTTCCCAACATATCCTGCTTATTCTTTTTCCTCCATCACACTCATATATGCCGGACGGATGATCTTGTTCATACCGATCTGCTCCTCAATGCGGTGCGCGCTCCAGCCGACGATACGTGCAACTGCGAAGATCGGCGTATACAGCTCTACCGGAATACCGAGCATCTGATATACGAATCCGCTGTAGAAATCGACGTTCGGGCTGACACCCTTGAAGATCTTGCGCTTCTTCGCAATGACCTTCGGCGCGATCTCCTCGATATTGTTGTACAGCGCCATATCCACATCGCGATGCTTATCTGTTGCAAGCATCTCTACGAATTTCTTAAAGATACGCTCTCTCGGATCGGACAGAGAATAAACGGCGTGTCCCATACCGTAGATCAGTCCCTTATGGTCAAAAACTTCTCCCTCAAGTATCTTTGTCAGGTAAGCCTCGATCTCGTCCTTATCACGGAAATCCCTTACATTGCTTCGGATATCCTCCATCATCTCCATAACCTTGATATTCGCGCCGCCGTGCTTCGGACCTTTCAGAGAGGACATCGCCGCCGAGATCGCAGAATACGTATCGGAGCCTGAGGACGTCACGACACGCGTCGTAAACGTCGAGTTGTTTCCGCCGCCGTGCTCCATGTGAAGCATCAGGGCAATATCGAGTACGTGAGCCTCGATCGCGGAATATTCTTTGTTCGGGCGCAGCATCATCAGAAGGTTTTCTGCTGCCGAAAGCTTGTGATCCGGTCTGTGGATGTACATACTGTCATTATTCTCGTAATGGTTGTACGCATGGTAGCCATACACTGCGAGCATCGGGAAGATACTTATGAGCTGGATGCACTGACGCAGGCTGTTGTGAAGTTCTGTGCTCGTGGCATTGTCATCGTAGGAAGCCAGAGTCAGGATACTTCTCGTCATAGAGTTCATAATATCCTTTGTCGGCGCTTTCATAATTACGTCGCGCGTAAAGTTCGTCGGCAGATTCCGTCCTGCCGCCAGAACCTGACGGAACTCCAAAAGCTGCTGCTCGTCCGGCTTTTCGCCAAAGAGAAGAAGGTATGCCGTAGACTCAAATCCGAACTTGTCTTTGCCGAGCTCGCGTACGAGCTGACTGATATTGTAGCCTCTGTACCACAGTTCACCGTCGCACGGTGTCTGCACGCCGTCCACATTTTTAAAAGAAACGATCTTCGATATATTTGTAAGACCTGTCAGAACGCCTTTTCCGGCTTTGTCTCTGAGCCCGCGGTTTACTCCGTATTCCTCAAATAAGGAATCAGGGATCGTATCGTTCTTTCTGCAAATATCCTGCTGTTTCTGTGCGTAGCGCAAAATGTTTTCTTCATAGCTCATATGCGTCATCTCCTTTTCTGATGCTCCGAACGGGACATCTTTTGTCCCTCCAGATCGTAATGCCGCCGTTCTTACGAATGGCGGTCGGTCGCCAGCTCCATGTTGCGCGCGATCTTCCTCGCCGCAAGGCGAAGCACGCGCTTTTCTTCCTCGGTAACTCCCTCAAAAATAATGGCAGTCATATCATCCCACATGTCGCTGATGCGGCGTACAGGCCCCGACGCCGCTTTTGTCAGCCGGAAATGAATACATCTCCTGTCACGCTGATCCGGTACGCCTTCGACAAGCCCCATCTCCTGCAAACGCTCTACCGACTGTGAAATATGTCCTTTGGTAAACTGATATTTTTCCCTGATATCCCTCGACATATCGCGGTCCCCACAGCGATCCAGATAATACAGTATCTCCACATCGATCTTGCGCAGTCCGTACTCTTCCATAAGCGTCTCCATTCTGCTCGATAACAGGTGCTTAAACCGTGTGCCATGCATCAATATCTCTACTGACTGTTCCATACTGCCCTCACAAACCGATGAAACGGTTTTCCTTTGTGATTGTTTATTTTTGAACAAATATATCACAAATTCCTTTTTTTGACAAGAGTGCATTTATTTACAAGTTATTAAACAACTGTTATAATCCTATTAAATAATTACAGTTTTATTTTTATAATGGAGGTACACAATGAAAAAAAATGTGAAAAAGCTTCTGATCTTTCTGCCGCTTTTTTTGCTGCTGCTCACACTGTCTGCGCCCATGCAGACGTACGCAGCTTCAAAACCGGCGCAGATCACCGGATGTAAGCTGACCTCTTCCCAAAACGTCAAGGTCACTGTATCCGTCAAAAACCCGAAAAAGATCCGCGGAAAAAAGTGCTATCTCTTCGCACTGTCTCTGTCTGATACGAAGATCAAAAAAAGCATGCGCCCGATTCAGGCGAAAAAAAAGGCAAAGAAAATGACGTTTACCGTTCCGCTTGACAGTACAAAGCCCTCAAGCCGTCTGTACTCGCGCTTTGTACTGGCTTCCAAAAACAAAAACGGGACGTACTCCATCATCAGCAACGCGCGGTATATCTCAAACCCGAAAAAGGTCGCCGCATACAAATACGCATTTCCCACGGCAGCATCGAAAAAGGGGCTGCAGGTCAGCGCCGACATGCTTGAAGATGCCGAAGAGCTGAATGTGAACCACTCCCTGATCAATATCGTCTTTACCGATCTGATCGCCGCTCCAAACGAGCAGAATGAAGCAGCCTCGATCCCTTATTCGTATCAGGGCAAAACGTACTGGTTCCGCCGCGGCACTGTAGGCAGCCACGACAGACAGCTCATGGCGCAAAAAGACAACGGCACCGTCATAAGCGCCGTGCTCCTTCTCGGATGGAGAGACGATCTGACGCATCTGATCTATCCGTCGGGACGCGAGGGCGGACACAGCTTTTACGCATGGAACACCTCCCAGAAAAAGGCACGCCGTCAGCTTGAGGCGACCGTATCGTTTCTCGCCTCCCGTTACTCCTCGGCAGACGCGCCGTACGGGCGAATCGTGAACTGGATCGTCGGCAACGAGGTCAACAACTACAAGGTATACAATTACGCAGGGCAAAAGACTCTGACGCAGTACGCCAAGATATACGCGGATGCTTTCCGTCTGACGTACAACGCAGTCACAAGCGTCTACTCGAACGCCCGCATTTATATTTCTCTCGATCACCTTTGGAATACGAATACGGTATCGGGAACCTTTGCCGCCAGAAAGATGCTCGACGCATTTGCATCTGCGCTGAAGAGTCAGGGCAATATCCGCTGGAATCTCGCTTACCACCCGTACAGCTCTCCGCTGACAGAGCCGAAATTCTGGCTCAATACGAACGGTCAGCTTACGGATTCGCTTTCCTCTCCGGTCATCAACATGGGAAATATCCATGTCCTGACAAAGTACATACGCAAAAAATACGGCAGCAATACGCGCATCATCCTCTCAGAACAGGGCTATACCTCGCGCAAATGGGGAACAGACGTACAGCAGGCGCAGTCCGCCGCGATCGCGTACAGC
>CATZPU010000137.1 GCA_958422845.1 uncultured Lachnospiraceae bacterium
AAGGATATTACGGTCAGTCTTGATTTTCTGGACAGCCCGAATGCGGTACTGATCGATGCGGCTACGGGGACAGTGATCGGAAGTAAAAACGCGCAGGAGCGGATTTTTCCGGCTTCTATGGTAAAAATCATGACGGTGCTGACAGCAATTCGGGAAATACGAAATCTTGGTGAGACAGTGGAGATGTCATATGATTATTATGATATGCTCTATGCACGGGATGCGTCCCGTGCAGGATTTGAGCCGGGGGAGAAGGCAGTTATCAGGGATCTGCTGTATGGAGCGCTGCTTCCGTCCGGCGCGGAGTGTTGTATGGAGCTTGCATTGCAGGCTGCGGGTTCGGAGAGTGCCTTTGTAGAGTTGATGAATCAGAATGCGTCAAAACTGGGGCTTACGCAGACTCAATTTACAAATTGTACAGGGCTGCATGATGAAGGACAGTATTCCACTCCTGCAGAGATCGCTGCAATCTTGCAGGATGCGCTTAAGAACAAAACGTTTTATAAAGTATTTACGACAAAAAGCTATACAGTAGAACCGACGGATATACATCCCGATGGCTTTACGTTCCAGAGCAGTATGTTTAAAGGGATGCAGTCTCCGACTGTGATCGGAGGAGAGATCATGGGCGGAAAAACAGGATATACTGACGATGCAGGACACTGTCTGGCAAGTATGGCAAAGATCGCCGGAAGAGAATATATCCTTGTAACTGCCGGATGGGCGCAGAATCCGCGCGTAGATCAGTATCATATTAACGACGCTTTTCTTGCGTACAATGCGCTTGGACGGGCGCTTGAGGCGGAGTAAGCGGAAATCCTTATTTTTTGAAACATCACGGGAGTTATAGGAGCATATTTTTGTTCTAAAGCGTGCGGGACAATCCGCAAATGAGCGAATCAGACTCTTGACAAATTTTGTATATGTCAGTAGAATAACAACTGAAATAGAAAAAGACGATGAAGAAGAATAGTAGGAAAGCTAAAATGCACAGAGAACTGTCGGGTGGTGCGAGACAGAGACGGAGGCTTTTTGAACTGGCTTTGGAGTTTCCGAAGTGAACCAAAGTAGCTTTGGACGGGAGATCCCGTTACAGATTATTTGAGTGCATCTGGCTGGGAAAAGTTAGATGAATTAGAGTGGTACCACGGAAGTAAAGTCCTTCGTCTCTAAACAGGAGAGGAAGGACTTTTTTGTGAGCCAACAGAAAATACAGAAGCAGGAGGAATGAAACATGTCTGTACCTTACAATCATAAAGTGATTGAAAAGAAATGGCAGAAAGTCTGGGATGCCAATCAGGCATTTGCAGCAACAGAAGATTACAGCAAGCCGAAATACTATGCGCTGGTGGAGTTCCCATATCCGTCAGGACAGGGACTTCACGTAGGACATCCAAGACCGTACACGGCGCTCGATATTGTCGCAAGAAAGAGAAGAATGCAGGGATACAACGTACTGTACCCGATGGGATGGGATGCGTTCGGACTTCCGACAGAGAATTATGCGATCAAGAATAAGATCCATCCGAAGATCGTTACTGCAAACAACGTAGCGAGATTTAAGGAGCAGCTTAGGTCACTCGGTTATTCGTTTGACTGGGACCGCGAGGTAAACACGACTGATCCGGAGTATTACAAGTGGACGCAGTGGATCTTTTTGAAGCTGTTCAAGGCAGGTCTTGCATATAAGAGCGAGATGCCGATCAACTGGTGTACGTCCTGTAAGGTCGGACTGGCGAACGAGGAAGTCGTAAACGGCGTCTGCGAGCGCTGCGGTTCTCCGGTCGTGCGTAAGGTAAAGAGCCAGTGGATGCTGAAGATCACAGAGTACGCCGATAAGCTTTTGGAGGGCTTAAACGACGTTGATTATATCGAGCGCGTAAAGGTTTCCCAGAAAAACTGGATCGGTAAGAGTCAGGGCGCAGAGGTGGATTTTGCGGTTGCAGGCAAGGAAGACAAGCTGACCGTCTATACGACAAGACCGGATACGCTTTTTGGCGCAACATACATGGTAGTATCGCCGGAGCATCCGATGCTTGAAAAATACAAAGATGAGATCAAGAATCTTGACGCGATCCGCGCTTATCAGGAGCAGGCTGCCAGAAAGTCCGATTTCGAGCGTTCTGAGCTTGCAAAAGAAAAGACGGGCGTGGAGATCGACGGGATCCGCGCAGTCAATCCGGTAAACGGAAAAGAAATTCCGATCTGGGTATCCGACTACGTACTGATGAGCTACGGAACGGGTGCGATCATGGCTGTTCCGGCACACGATACGCGTGACTGGGAATTTGCAAAGAAATTCAACCTTCCGATCATCGAAGTTGTAGCAGGCGGCGAGGACGTACAGAAGGAAGCATTTACAGACGTGGCGACAGGCAAGCTGGTCAACTCAGGATTTCTTGACGGACTTGAGGTGGCAGAGGCGAAGAAAAAGATCATCGAGTGGCTTGAGGAGCGGAAGCTTGGAACGGGCAAGACGAATTTCAAGCTGAGAGACTGGGTATTCTCCCGTCAGCGTTACTGGGGCGAGCCGATCCCGATCGTACACTGCGACAAGTGCGGCTACGTGGCTCTGCCGGAGAGCGAACTGCCTCTGGAGCTTCCTGACGTAGAGAGCTACATGCCGACCGATAACGGCGAGTCGCCTCTGGCAGCAATGACAGACTGGGTAAATACAACGTGTCCGTGCTGCGGCGGTCCGGCAAAGCGCGAGACAGATACGATGCCGCAGTGGGCAGGATCTTCCTGGTATTTCCTGCGCTACACAGACCCGCATAATACAGAGGCTCTGGCAAGCCCGGAAGCGCTGAAATACTGGCTGCCGGTCGACTGGTACAACGGCGGTATGGAGCATACGACGCTTCATCTTCTGTACTCCAGATTCTGGCACAAGTTCCTCTACGACAATCAGGTCGTTCCGTGTCCGGAGCCGTACCAGAAGCGTACTTCTCACGGTATGATCCTCGGTGAGAACGGAGAGAAGATGTCAAAATCCCGCGGAAACGTCGTAAATCCGGACGACATCGTGAATGAATACGGCGCTGATACACTGCGTACGTACGAGATGTTTATCGGAGCTTTCGATCTGAGCGCATCGTGGTCTGAGAACGGCGTAAAGGGCTGCCGCCGCTTCCTTGAGCGTGTATGGAAGCTGCAGGATATTCTCGTGGACGGCGATACTTACAGCGCAGATCTTGAGACGAAGATGCACCAGACGATCAAGAAAGTAAGCAGCGACTTCGAGAGCCTGAAATACAATACGGCGATCGCCGCACTGATGGCGCTTCTCAACGATTTCGTAAAGAAAGGAAGCATCACGCGTGCAGAGTATGCGACCTTCCTTGCACTGCTCAATCCGGTAGCGCCGCACATCACAGAGGAGCTGTGGAGCATATGCGGCTATCAGGGATATCTGTATGAGCAGCCGTGGCCGGAGTACGAGGAAGCGAAGACGGTAGAAAATACGATCGAGATTCCGGTACAGATCAACGGAAAGACAAAGACAGTCATCCAGATCCCGCTTGATATTACGAAAGAAGACGCGATCGCTATGGGTAAAGAAGCACTTGGAAACAAGTTAAGCGGTACGATCGTAAAAGAGATCTATGTGCCGAAGAAGATCGTGAATATCGTTCAAAAATAAGGCGAGAGAGATTAGAACAATTATTGGAAAGTTATAATGAACATGGCGCAGGTAGTGGGAATGCTATCTGCGTCATTTTTAAATGGTGTGAAATGCTGCAAAGTATGATGTTTTATATGAATTTCAGGAGCGAAATTCAATATCGTGCTTGTAAAGCAAGCATGATATAATGGTATTAAAAAGCTGGAATGTGCAAAGGCGGTGAGCATAATCATATGAAAAAGAAAAGGCTATTTCAAATAGCAATTGTCGTAGTGCTGTTAGTTTGTGTCATTACTTTCTTTAAGCCATTATCATTTTCAGATATTGTAAATGAGAAGAATCAGATAATAATGATATTGAATGAATTTGGTGTCAGAGATGGAGAAGCGTATATTGATTCCGATGATTATCAAGACATTACGGTGGAGCAAAAACATTCTATTATAAACGTATTGAAAAACTACACGTATAGAAGAACCTTCGGCACACCGTTTTCAGACGGTTCCATATCTGAATTAGGGGATAAGATGCTTTCTGTTTATGTGTATGATGATGTTTCATTAATTTGGAGCATTATTGTATCATCATCAGGAAAGCTTGCAATCAATGAAAAAACGTATAGTATGAAAAATGCAGAGCAGTTAATTACACGATTAATGAAAATTGTGGAGAATATGAAATGATAAAGAGATTGAATAAAATAGAAGGCAGATACATAGAAAAAATCTATGGATAAGATAGATTCGGATAGTCTAAATCTGATTTATGATTTTTCTATGCAAAAAGTAAGTTTGTACAGATATATTCCGGAGAAGGTGTAAGGCATTGCAAAATA
>CATZPU010000138.1 GCA_958422845.1 uncultured Lachnospiraceae bacterium
CCGGTCGATGAAGTGAAGGACATTCAGGTAATGGAGACGATCAAGGAAGGAAAGACAGTCTTTAAACGGGCAGAAGGAATCTGATATGAGGGTAGGTACAAGGAAATACATGCTCAAATTAGTGGCTTTCTCAGCGCTTACAAAGGCGTTTGCCGTGCTGTTTCCTTTGGTAACCCAGAGAGCGATCGATGCTGGGGTAGAGCGGAATTTTAAAATCATTTTCACCTGTATTGCTGCATTGGTCGCTTTGGCAGCAGCGAATGCGATTATAGACGGATTTGATCAGTATACGGAAGAAAAATATAAAAATCATATTTCACATACATACAGACTCGGATTGCGGGATTACATTTCAGGTCTGGCTCAAAAGCAGTTCGACGAAAAAACGACGGCAGAATACGTTTCCATGTTTAATAATAATATTTCTATGGTCGTAGAAAATTATTATATGATGATACTTAATATCATAAAATGTGCTTTTGTGGTCGTATTCTCGATAAGCGCATTATTTTCATTGAATAAAACTCTGACGGTAGTTATTGTTATTACAAGCGGACTGACTGTGCTGAATCCGTTTCTTTTCAGAAAATCCTTAGACAGGCAGATGCAGAGGATAAGTGAAGCAATGAAAACTCTGAATAACCGTCTGAATGATTTTTTGAAAGGGTATCAGATCGGAAAGGTTTTTTCAATCAGTGTAAGACTGGGGGAACGGTTGGAGCAGGCAAGTGAAAATCTGACGCGTCAGAATATGGGGCACTGGAAGGCGATGCTGCGTCCGAATATTGTATCCGTATGCCTTACCTATTTTCGGGATATCTTTATTGTGGCGATCGGTATTCATCTGATGCTGCAAAGTAAGATTACAGTAGGGGGCGTTTTTGCGGCAGTACAGCTCTCGAATTTATTGTGTGTTCCGGCTGTCCACATTTCATATCTCATAGGAAATGTACTTTCCTCAAGATCGATCAAGCAGGAACTTGACAGTATGGTAGAAGCCACCCAAAAACAGAAAGAAGCTCCTTTAGATGCGTGCAGAGCGGAGAAGGATTCTGACGGCACAGTGATGCAGCCGATGGATGTGGTTTTGGAGAAGGTCAGTTTTTCTTACAAAAGGAAACAGGTATTAGATCATGTCAGCCTCCGGTTTGAAGCAGGCAAAAAATATCTTCTGATCGGGGCAAGCGGATCGGGAAAATCAACAATATTAAGACTACTGGCGCGTCTGTATGAAGATTATTTCGGTGAAATTCTGGCAGACAGCAATGAGATACGCACGGGTAAAAACTGGAAAGAACAAATTTCAATGGGCTTTCAGGAGAATATCATCTTTCAGGATACGCTGAGAAATAATATGACGCTCTGGGGGCAGTATGACGGCGAAAAAATGGAAGAGCTAATTGACACTTTGCAGCTTCGCAAGATAACAAGTGAGTATGGTCTGGATGTAGAATGTACGAATAGCGAGAAGTCGTTTTCAGGCGGAGAGCAGCAGCGGATTTCTCTAGTCCGTACCTTTTTGAAGCCTGCATGGCTGCTGTTATTAGATGAAGCGACTTCTGCGCTCGACCATGAGAATTATCTGCGGGTGGAGGAGTATATTTTATCGCTGCGCAAATGTACGGTAATCAATGTCAGTCACAAAATAGAAGCGGAAATTGCAGATAGATACGATCAGATCATTTTACTGGAAAACGGCAGTGTAAAGTGTACGGGAACGTATCGGGAGCTTTTCGATACGAATTCTGATTTTCGCAGCTTCTTAAATAAAGGGCAGAAATAAAAGTGTGCTCCACAAATGTTCGTGATCTGGTGAATCACGCATGGAGCACACTTTTGTCATGTCGGATTATTTAATTTCCCTGATCCAGCCTTCGGGCGCTTCGATTCGTCCCATCTGGATGCCTGTCAGCGTATCATACAGCTTCTTTGTGACAGGTCCCATCTCAGTCATGCCGCTTGGCATACAGATATCTCTGCCATGATCGACGATCTTTCCGACCGGAGAGATGACGGCGGCAGTACCGCAAAGTCCGCACTCTGCAAAGTCAGCGACCTCAGAGAATGCAACAGGACGCTCCTCCACTTCCAGTCCGAGATAATCTCTTGCGACGGTGATCAGGGAGCGGCGTGTGATGGACGGAAGGATACTGTCGGATTTTGGCGTAACGACCTTATTGTCCTTTGTGACGAACAGGAAGTTGGCTCCGCCCGTCTCCTCGACATACGTTCTCGTAGCTGCGTCGAGGTACATATTTTCATCAAAGCCCTGACGGTGCGCGTCCATGATCGCATACAGGCTCATTGCATAATTGAGCCCTGCCTTGATATGGCCTGTCCCGTGAGGAGCCGCGCGGTCAAAATCACAGACGCGGATCGTAAGCGGCTTTACTCCGCCTTTGAAATACGGGCCCACCGGTGTGACGAATACGCGGAACTGGTATTCATTTGCCGGTTTTACGCCGATCACAGGATCGCTTCCGAACATATACGGGCGGATGTAGAGCGTGGCACCGGAACCGTAAGGCGGTACGTAAGCTTCATTTGCAGCTACTGTTTTGACTACTGCATCTAAAAAGCGTTCCTGAGGGAATACAGGCATTTCCAGACGTTTGCAGGACGCTTCCATACGTGCGGCATTTAAGTCCGGACGAAAAGTCACGATGCGTCCGTCCTCCGTCGTATAAGCCTTCATACCCTCAAAGCAGGTCTGCGCGTACTGGAGTACGCCGGCACATTCATTTATCGTCACGGAAGCATCGGAAGTGAGGATTCCTTCGTCCCATGCCCCGTCTTTATAATTGGAAACAAAACGTTTATCTGTCACCATGTAGCCAAAGCCCAGATTTGCCCAGTCGATATTTTTCTTTTCCATAATAGTCCTTCCTCCCTTTTGTAGCACCTCGTTTTCTTTGAAATCGATTAGTTGTAGTTTACGCCTACTTTGCCACTGTGTCAAGCTAAATCACGAATGCTTTTGTGGTTAGACAAATCGCAAATGCTTTTGCGGCTGTACCTTACGGATCGCGGCGCGTCCTGCTCTCTGTCTGCAAAAGGGAGCCGCGAACGACCGCCCGATCGCCGAACCTTCTGCGTATCTCATCGACTGCCTGATCCAGTTTCTTCTGTTTTTCGGAGTCTGCGCGGTGCAGCGTAAATGATTCATCGAATAAGGAGAGCTGTACGGGGGTATTTTCCGGCAGAAGTTTTGAAGTACGGATGCCGAGCAGCCGCACAGGCGTACCGTTCCAAAGCTCGTCGAAGAGGCGGCATGCACACTCATACAGCGACTTAGAAGAGGCGCTTGGTGTGGCAAGCTGTGTCTGACGCGAGCAGGACTGGAACGTACTGTATTTGATCTCTACGGCGACTGTCTGTGCGATCTGATGCGCTTTGCGCAGGCGGGAAGCGACCTGCTCTGCAAGGGAAAGAAGGACTTTCTTCGCTTCGGGCGCGGTCAGGACGTCGGCAGAGAGCGTAGTGGAATTACCGATCCCTTTTAATTCATGGGAAGCAGAAGTTAAGGGGGAATCATCTATGCCGTTTGCGTACTCCCACATCAGTTTTCCGTGGCTTTTGAAATGCTGCTGCAAAAATTCGGGGCTGCATCCGGCAAGCTCTCCGATCGTGCGGATGCCAAGCTGCAAAAGGCGGTCGGCGCTGCTGCGTCCGACCATGAAAAGCTCGCTTACAGGCAGCGGCCACATTTTAACGGGAATCTCTTCGGGAAAGAGCGTATGTACCTTATCCGGTTTTTCAAAATCACTCGCCATTTTTGCAAGCAGCTTATTTGGGGCGATGCCGATATTTACCGTAAAACCCAGACTGTTTTTGACATGGTCGGCGATCGTGCGCGCACCTGATACGGCAGAAGGAAAACGGTGGGCGATCGGTGAATACGCCATATAGCATTCATCGATCGAGACCTGCTCGATATCCGACGTATATTCATGCAGAAGCTGCATCAGTTCGCGGCTTCGTCTGCTGTAGAGCTTATGGTCCGGCGGTTCGATCAGCAGAGAAGGACATTTGCGAAGCGCCGACGCCACGGGCTCTCCGGTGCGTACTCCGAATTTTTTCGCAGAAATAGATTTTGCCAGAACGACGCCGTGACGGCTCTGTTCGTCGCCGCCAATGATAGCCGGAATCGTGCGCAGGTCTGTGGAAGCGTCTTTTTTCAGCCGTTCCATCGCGCTCCAGCTTAAATATGCGGAATTTACATCAATGTGGAAAATCAGATCCATGAATGTTCCACCTCCAAAATCGAGATACTATATGTGGATTATAGCACATCATTTCGCCGAAAGAATCACATATGGAACAGATTTCATAATTTTTCTGTGATACGGGGATCGCGGCAGTAAGTTTGTACGGCGAATCGGCAGTCTCTGGCGTAATTTCGCAGGCAGTGTGCTT
>CATZPU010000139.1 GCA_958422845.1 uncultured Lachnospiraceae bacterium
TGATATTGAGATGATGCAGGAAACGGGATTTTGTTCGGGTATTGAGAATTATTCGAGGCACTTGGCAGGGCTTCCGGCAGGAGCTACTCCAAATACGCTGATCGATTATTTTGGAGATAATTATCTTCTGATCATTGACGAGTCGCATAAGACGATCCCGCAGGTACGGGGAATGTTTGCAGGCGACCAGTCGAGGAAAACGACGCTTGTGGATTACGGTTTCCGTCTGCCTTCGGCAAAGGATAACCGCCCCTTGAATTTTGATGAGTTTGAGAGTAAGCTTGACCAGATACTTTTTGTATCGGCGACACCCGGCGAATACGAGGAGGAGCATGAGCTTTTGCGGGCGGAGCAGATCATCCGGCCGACGGGGCTTCTTGATCCGCACGTAGAGGTGCGTCCGGTCAAAGGTCAGATCGACGACCTGATCAGTGAGATCAATAAAGAGATCGCGGCGGGAAGTAAGGTTCTTGTCACGACGCTGACAAAGCGGATGGCGGAGGATCTGACCGATTATATGAAAGAGGTCGGCATCCGCGTGCGGTATCTCCATTCAGATATTGATACGCTGCAGCGCACAGAGATCATTCGCGATATGCGTCTTGATGTTTTTGATGTGCTGGTCGGCATCAATCTCCTGCGTGAAGGACTTGACATTCCTGAGATCTCTCTCGTGGCGATCCTTGATGCGGACAAGGAGGGCTTTCTTCGTTCGTCTGTGTCTCTGATCCAGACGATCGGGCGTGCGGCAAGAAACGCGCAGGGACACGTTATCATGTACGCCGATACAGTGACGGATTCGATGCGTGCTGCGATCGAGGAGACGCAGAGAAGGCGCGAGATTCAGGAGCAGTATAATAAAGAACACGGGATCACGCCGCAGACGATCAAGAAGGCGGTACGCGATCTGATCAGTATTTCTAAGGAAATTGCCAAGGATGAGAAGAAGCTGGAAAAAGATCCAGAGTCAATGAGCAGAGAAGAGCTTGAAAAGCTGATCGCAGACGTACAAAAGCAGATGAAAAAGGCGGCGTCGGAGCTGGATTTCGAGTCGGCGGCAGAGCTGCGCGACAGAATGATCTCTCTGAAAAAATATTTGCAGGAGCAGGGTGGAGACTGATCTTTACCGCTTTGCAAAGGCAGATCATGAGAGGATAACAGAGGGCAGAGCAACGATAGGACAGAGCAGCTATAGGACAGAACAACTATAGGGCAGAACAACTATAGTGCAGAATAACGATAGGGCAGACAGAATGGAAGATAGAGAAATAGAAATGAAAACAGACAGAAAAACAGACGTATACACAGATAAAAAGCAGTATATCCGAATCCGCGGGGCGAATGAACACAATCTGAAAAACGTGGATCTTGAGATTCCGAGAAATAAGTTTGTAGTGCTCACGGGGCTTTCGGGATCGGGAAAGTCCTCTCTGGCATTTGATACGATCTACGCAGAAGGACAGCGAAGATATATGGAGTCGCTTTCTTCGTATGCGAGGCAGTTTCTGGGGCAGATGGAGAAGCCGGATGTGGAGAGTATTGAAGGACTGCCGCCCGCGATTTCGATCGATCAGAAATCAACGAACAGAAATCCGCGTTCCACAGTCGGGACAGTGACAGAGATATATGATTATTTCCGATTGCTGTATGCAAGGATCGGTATTCCACACTGTCCGAAGTGTGGAAAGGAGATCAAAAAGCAGAGCGTTGACCAGATGGTCGATCAGGTAATGGCTCTTCCACAGCGTTCGCGCATTCAGCTTCTTGCTCCGGTCGTGCGCGGACGAAAGGGAGAGCATGTGAAGCTTTTGGAGCAGGCGAAGCGCAGCGGATACGTGCGTGTGCGTATCGACGGAAGCCTGTATGAGCTGACTGAGGAGATCAGACTGGATAAAAATATCAAGCACAATATTGAGATCGTGGTCGACCGTCTGATCGTGAAGCCGGGGATCGAGAAGCGTCTGACAGACTCCATGGAGACGGTACTTGATCTTGCTAACGGGTTGGCTCTTGTAGAGGTACAGCGTGCAAAGCAGGACGCACAGGGCGCACAAATGTACGTCGGAGAGTCAGGCGCGCAGGATCAAAAGCAGGAGGGACAGGAGCCGGAGATACTTAGGTTTAGCCAGAGCTTTTCCTGTCCGGACTGCGGGATCAGTATTGAAGAGGTAGAGCCGAGAAGCTTTTCGTTCAACAATCCGTTCGGTGCCTGTCCGGACTGTTACGGACTCGGATACAAAATGGAATTTGACATTGATTTGATGATTCCGGACCGTTCGCTCAGTATTCTTGACGGGGCGATCACCGTTATGGGCTGGCAGTCGTGTACGGATAAAGGAAGCTTTACGAGGGCGATACTTGATGCTCTTTCAAAAGCGTACAAATTTGATCTCGGAACTCCGTTTGAAAAGCTTTCGGAAAAGGCGCAGAAGGTTCTGATCTACGGTACGGACGGCAAAGAGGTAAAGGTACATTATAAGGGACAGCGCGGCGAGGGTGTATACGATGTTGCGTTCGAGGGACTGATCAAGAATGTGGAGCGAAGATACCGTGAAACGGGTTCTGATGTGATGAAGCAGGAGTATGAAAGTTTTATGCGGATCACGCCGTGCAAATCGTGCGGAGGACAGAGATTGAAGCCTGCGGCATTGGCGGTGACAGTTTGTGATAAAAACATTTATGAGATCACCTCCATGTCGATCGGAGAATTGCAGAAGTTCCTTGAAGAAATGGAGCTTGGAGAGCAGCAGAAGCTGATTGGTCACCAGATATTGAAAGAGATCAGAGCGAGAGTCGGATTTCTGGTAGACGTCGGGCTTGATTATCTGAGTCTTGCAAGAGCGACCGGAACACTTTCCGGCGGAGAGGCGCAGCGTATCCGTCTTGCTACGCAGATCGGTTCCGGTCTTGTCGGAGTGGCGTATATTCTGGATGAGCCGAGTATCGGTCTGCATCAGAGAGATAATGATAAGCTGCTCCATACGTTGAATAGCCTGCGTGATCTTGGCAATACTCTGATTGTAGTAGAGCATGATGAGGATACCATGCGTGCAGCGGATTTTCTGGTAGACGTCGGACCGGGAGCAGGCGAGCACGGCGGCGAGATCATCGCAGCAGGTTCGGTAGAGGATGTGATCGCAAATGAGCGTTCGGTCACGGGAGCATATTTAAGCGGAAAATTATCGATTCCCGTACCGGCAGAGCGTCGTAAACCGAGCGGCTGGATCGAGGTGCGCGGTGCGAGGGAAAACAATCTCAAAAACATCAACGTCAAATTCCCTCTGGGTGTGATGACCTGCGTGACAGGTGTATCAGGATCGGGGAAGAGTTCGCTTGTCAACGAGATACTCTATAAGAGTCTGGCGCGTGAACTGAACCGTGCCCGCACGATTCCGGGTAAGCATAAGGAGATCATCGGACTGGAACAGCTTGATAAGGTCATTGACATAGACCAGTCTCCGATCGGCAGAACGCCGAGGTCGAATCCCGCGACGTATACAGGCGTGTTTGACCAGATCAGGGATCTGTTTGCAGCGACTGCGGACGCAAAGGCACGCGGATATAAAAAAGGGCGTTTCAGCTTCAATATCAAGGGAGGCAGATGCGAGGCGTGCAGCGGCGACGGTATTCTGAAAATAGAGATGCACTTTTTGCCGGATGTCTACGTGCCGTGCGAGGTGTGCCACGGAAAACGGTATAACAGGGAGACGCTGGAGGTCAAGTACAAGGGAAAGACGATCTATGATGTTCTTGATATGACGGTGGAAGAGGCGCTGAAGTTTTTTGAGCACATTCCATCTATCCACAGAAAAATTGAGACGCTCAATGACGTGGGATTATCTTATATCAAGCTCGGTCAGCCGTCGACCACACTCTCAGGAGGAGAGGCGCAGAGAATCAAGCTCGCAACGGAGCTGAGCAGAAGAAGCACAGGAAAAACGGTATATATTCTTGACGAGCCGACGACAGGTCTGCATTTTGCCGATGTGCATAAACTGGTAGATATTCTCCGCAGGCTGACGGAGGGCGGCAATACAGTCATTGTCATAGAGCATAATCTTGATGTGATAAAGACTGCGGACTATATTATTGATATAGGACCGGAGGGAGGCGACAGGGGCGGTACGGTGATCGCACACGGTACGCCGGAAGAGATCGCCAAAGTTCCCAAGTCGTATACAGGGCAGTATGTGGCAAGGTATCTGGAAAAGTCTGACACAGAAGTGAAATAACAGCAGAAGTAAAGCCGAAAATACGAGGCAATCGGGAAGTAGGATATCGGAAAGAGCCTGACGAAGAATAAGAAGTACGAAAAAAGAAAATACCTGACATTAGTCAGGTATTTTCAGGAAAGAGAAAAATT
>CATZPU010000140.1 GCA_958422845.1 uncultured Lachnospiraceae bacterium
GGCTGGATCGAGATACTGGGCTGCGGTATGGTACATCCACACGTACTGGAAATGTGCGGCATCGATCCGAAGGTATACACAGGCTTTGCTTTCGGTGTGGGACTGGAGCGTATCGCACTGCTGAAATATGAGATCGACGATATGAGACTGCTCTACGAAAACGACGCCCGTTTCCTGAAGCAGTTTTGATAAACAGTCCAGCCGACAACCCACAACAAAACCGGACGAATCCGACTTGTCGGAATTCGGACGGGTTTTTGTGGGCAGGCGGGCGGGACGCCCGCCAAGCCGCAGACGGAAGCTGCGCAGCAGCGGACAGTTTGCGCAGCAAACGTGTCTGTGGCATGTCGGCTGACATGCTGATGTTTGCACAGCAAACGCATCTGCGGCATGTCGGCTGACGTGCTGATGTTTGCACAGCAAACGCATCTGCGGCATGTCGGCTGACGCATTGATATAAGGATATATATAAAGGAGAAGAAAAATGAATACAACATTATCATGGATAAAGGCATACGTTCCTGACCTTGATGTGACGGCGCAGGAATATACGGATGCGATGACTCTCTCTGGAACAAAGGTTGAGGGATATGTGGCTGCTGACAGAGATCTTTCCGGTATTGTGATCGGTCAGATCGAGAAGATCGAACGCCATCCGGATGCTGATAAGCTGATCATCTGTCAGGTAAATGTGGGCAGTGAGACAACTCAGATCGTTACAGGCGCACCGAATGTCAAGGTGGGTGATAAGATTCCTGTCGTTCTCGACGGCGGACGAGTAGCAGGCGGCCATGACGGAAAGCTGACAGAAGGCGGCATTGTGATCAAAAAAGGTAAGCTGCGCGGGATCGAATCGAATGGAATGATGTGCTCGATCGAAGAGCTTGGCTCCACGAGAGAGATGTATCCGGAAGCGCCGGAGTACGGAATTTATATTTTCCCAGAGGATGCCGAAGTAGGCTCTGACGCGATCGAAGCGCTCGGACTGCATGATGTGACGTTTGAATACGAGATCACATCAAACCGCGTCGACTGCTTCTCCGTAATCGGTATCGCAAGAGAGGCAGCCGCTACGTTCGGCAAAAAATTCTATCCTCCGGTCGTAACGGAAACCGGAAATGACGAGCAGGCTTCCGATTATGTAAAGGTAACTGTAAAAGATCCGGAACTTTGCCCGCGCTATACTGCAAGAATCGTTAAAAATATCAAGATCGCTCCGTCACCGAAGTGGATGCAGCGCCGTCTGGCTGCTGCCGGAATCCGTCCGATCAACAATATCGTTGACATTACGAATTACGTAATGGAAGAGTACGGACAGCCGATGCATGCATATGATTATGACCGCATTGCAGGACATGAGATCATCGTGCGCCGTGCGCAGAACGGTGAGAAATTTACTACGCTCGACGGTCAGGAGCGTACAATGGATGAAAATGTCGTAATGATCTGTGACGGAGAGAAATCTGTCGGCATCGGCGGTATCATGGGCGGCGAAAACTCCATGATCACAGACGATGTAAAAACAATGCTGTTTGAGGCTGCCTGCTTTGACGGCACAAATATCCGTCTTTCTTCAAAGCGCATCGGTCTGCGCACGGATGCGTCCGCAAAATTTGAAAAAGGACTCGATCCGAACAATGCAAAGGCAGCTATCGACCGCGCATGCCAGCTTGTAGAAGAGCTCGGCGCAGGAGAGGTCGTAGGCGGTATTGTCGACGTATACAGCAAGGTAAAAGAGCCTGTCCGCATCGCATTTGAGCCTGAAAAGATCAATGCGCTGCTCGGTACGGATATTTCTGCCGACGAAATGCTCAACTATTTCCGAAAGATTGATCTGGAATACGATGAAAAGACAAACGAAGTGATCGCTCCGACTTTCCGCCACGATCTGTTCTGTATGGCAGACCTTGCAGAAGAAGTGGCGAGATTTTACGGATACGACAATATCCCGACGACACTTCCGAACGGAGAAGCGACAACAGGAAAGCTGCCGTTTGATCTTCGCGTACGCGGCGTAGCGCAGGATATTGCAGAGTACTGCGGCTTCTCTCAGGGAATGATGTACTCCTTTGAAAGTCCGAAGGTATTTGATAAGCTGCTGATCCCGCAGGATTCTTCTCTGAGAAATGCGATCCGTATTCAGAATCCGCTCGGCGAGGATTTCAGTATCATGCGTACTGTTTCCGCAGGAGGTATGCTTACCTCTTTAGCATTCAACTACAACCACCGCAATAAAAACGTCCGCCTGTATGAGCTCGGAAATATTTATCTGCCGAAATCACTTCCGCTTACAGAGCTTCCTGAGGAGAGGATGCAGTTCACGCTCGGCATGTACGGAGACGGCGATTTCTTTACTATGAAAGGCGTAGTAGAAGAATTCTTGGATAAGGTGGGCATTTCGGGACGCAAGACGTATGAACCAAAGAGCGGCAAGCCGTTCCTTCATCCGGGACGTCAGGCTGATATCATGTATGGCAAGACTGTGCTCGGTTATCTTGGAGAGGTTCATCCGAGCGTAGCAGCCACCTACGGTATCGGTGAGAAAGCATACATTGCCGTTCTTGATATGCCGGAAGTTACAAAGCTTGCAACATTTGACCGCAAATATCTCGGCATCGCAAGATATCCGGCCGTAACGCGCGACATCAGTATGGTCGTACCGAAGAATATTCTGGCAGGCGATATCGAAAACGTGATCCTTCAAAGAGGCGGAAAGATTCTTGAGGAGTGCAGTCTTTTCGATATTTACGAGGGCGCTCAGATCAAAGAAGGCTTTAAGTCTATGGCATACTCTATTGTATTCCGTGCGAAAGACCGCACACTTGAGGAAAACGATATTACTGCCGCAATGAAAAAGATCTGGAATGGTCTGGAATCACTCGGCATCGAGATACGTTCCTGATTACTACAGGAAATATGTGACAGCTAAAATGTATACCGGAGCAGGATTCGTCCGAATGGGATGAAAACGCGCTCCGGTGTGTATGGGAGTTTACAGTATGAGGCTATATATCATCCGACACGGCGAGACTGCATGGAATACACAGCTTCGCCTGCAGGGACAGACAGACATTGAACTAAATGAAAACGGGCGCATGCTCGCACGAAAAACAGCACAGGCAATGAAGGATATTCCGTTTGATCTTGTAATCTCAAGTCCATTAAAAAGAGCAAAAGAAACGGCGTCTCTTGTACTTGGCGGCAGGGATATACCGATAAGAGAAGAGGAGCGGATCAGGGAGATCAGTTTCGGAGATATGGAGGGACGTCATATTTCCAAGGAAGAGCGGGAGGACGAACATTCCGAGTTCTACCGTTTTTTTCATGATCCCGAAAACTATGTCCCCTCTGCACACGGTGAATCCATCTCATCTTTATGCAATCGTACAACCTCTTTTTTAGAGGAGCTTCGCAGTAAAACAGAACTCGCCGGCAAGACGATCCTTATCTCTACACACGGAGCGGCGTCGAGGGCGCTGCTTGCCGCTGTAAGACATACTCCTCTTTGTGATTTCTGGGCGGGCGGCGTGCCGAAAAACTGTGCTGCTACGATCGTTGATCTGGAGAATGGAGAATGGAAGATAAAAGAACAGGATGTGATATTTTATGAAAACGTCTGATTTTTATTTTGATCTGCCGCAGGAACTGATCGCGCAGGACCCGCTTGATGACCGTTCGTCATCCCGTCTGCTCGTACTTGATAAACAGACGGGAGAGATGGAACACCGCCATTTTTATGATATTATAGATTATCTGCACGAAGGCGACTGCCTCGTATTAAATAATACAAAGGTGATTCCGGCAAGGCTTTACGGTGTGCGCGAGGGCACGGGGGCAATGATCGAGATCCTTTTGCTGAAAAGAAAGGAAAACAGCATTTGGGAAACGCTCGTCCGCCCCGGAAAAAAAGCAAAACCGGGGACAAAAATTATTTTCGGAGACGGGATCCTCACCGGAGAAGTCATTGATATCGTAGAGGAAGGCAATCGTCTGATCCGCTTTTCCTACGATGGCGTATTTGAAGAGATACTGGACAGGCTTGGACAGATGCCGCTTCCGCCGTATATTACGCATGAACTAAAAGACAAGAACCGTTATCAGACCGTATATGCCAAACATGAAGGTTCTGCCGCCGCTCCGACTGCGGGACTTCATTTTACGCCGGAGCTTCTCGAAAAAATCAGGGAAAAAGGAATCCGCATTGCAGAGGTAACGCTGCATGTAGGGCTTGGGACGTTCCGTCCCGTAAAGGTGGAGGATGTCACGCAGCACCATATGCACTCTGAGTTTTATGAAGTGACACAGGAGGCTGCGCAGATCATTCGTGATACAAAAGCTCTTGGCGGCAGAGT
>CATZPU010000141.1 GCA_958422845.1 uncultured Lachnospiraceae bacterium
TGCTCTTTTGCCACGATATAGGAGATCGTCGTAGCGGCTCCGATCATGATAGAAGTCGTACCTGTCGCCTTTACGGTATCGATCAGCACCTGCTTAAAGCCGTCCCATTTAAGCACACGGTAGCCGAATACTGCAACGATAAGCGCATACAGGCCTGCTACTGCGCCTGCCTCTGTCGGCGTCATGATGCCTGTATAGATGCCCACCAGAAGAATGACCGGAGGCAGAATAGCCGGAATGGCATTAAAGGTATAGCGCAGAAATTCATGAAGCCCTACCTTTTCACTGACTGGATAATTTCTCTTGTGCGCAATAATGACAATATAGATCATCAGCGCAACTGCAAGCAGCACGCCCGGAACCATGCCTCCCATAAACAGCGCGCCGACGGAAGCGCCGGAGAGCATGGAGTAAATGACCATCGGGATGCTCGGCGGAAAGATCGGTCCGATCGTTGCGGAAGCCGCCGTGATCGCACAGCTGAATCCGTCATCGTAGCCTTCGGAGCGCATTGCGTCGATCTCCATTTTTCCAAGTCCGCTCGCGTCTGCGATCGCAGAGCCCGTCATGCCGGAAAATACGAGGGACGCCAGTACGTTTACATGGCCGAGGCCGCCCTTGAAGCGTCCTACAAAGCCCATTGCAAAGCCGAATACCTTGTCCGTGACCTTGCCGCTGTTCATGACGTTCGCCGCAAAAATAAACAGCGGCACCGCTATGATCGTATAATTTGTATAAAATGTTTTCAGCGTCTGCTGCGCTACCATTTTCGGGCTTTCACCCGTTACAAGAAAATAAAATACACATGCCGTCATCATTCCCATCGGGATCGGCATACGCAAAACAAAGATCAAAACAAATATCAGTAAAAATATGAGAAGCGCCGTGCTCAGCTCCATTATCTTCCTGCCTCCTTTTTCCCGCCGGATATACCGGCTTTCTTATCGGAAGCGTTCACTGCGTCCGTATGCTCTTCCTGCTCCATCGCCGCATCTATCGCTTCCTGCGTCTCATTTTTCGTATCGTTCAGCATCTTGCTGACTGCCGCCTCTCCTCCAAGTCCGGTAAATACCATGACTTCTGTATACATATCCGTCAGGATATACGCGATCATAATGATCATAAACGGAATAAACGGAAAATATACGATATTCAGTCCGATCTTGAATACGCTCGTCTCCTGCATCTTCATCTGCCCGATCATTTTGCACGCCGGAACAAACATAGCGACGAGAGCGATCACCATCAGAAGATTTCCGAGAAAGCTGCACACTGCCTTGCCTCTGACGCCAAGCTTATCGTACAACAGGGTAAAAGTCACGTGACTTCTGCTGCGCTGTGCATAACATGCGCCGAGAATAACGAGCCAGACGTAGCAGATCACTGTCACCTCGTATGCCCACGGCACAGGATTGTTGAAAACGTACCGCGCCGTGATCTGCACGACAAAAGTAGTAAACATCACAAGAAGCGCGACGATGGGGATATAAAGCTCCACACAGTCGCGAATAAAATATGCTATTTTTTTCATTCTGATTTCCCTTTCTATCCTTTTTTGTGCCTCTTTTTTATTTTTCTTTGCACACAAAAACCAGCCTGCGCATCTTTTCGCAGACTCCCTTTTTACAGAACAGTTCGGGATTTTTGTCCGTCTTTGTTGTGGATATACTCCATGATCACCGTATGACTGTGGATCTTTTGCTGCACCCTCCTGCATACGGACTGGAAAAACGGCTGAAACGCCATAAAAACAGACGATGAAGAGACAGATACTCTCTCCAGCCTGAAACGACTGCCCGCGCTGCTGCCCGAAGCGGCATTTTCTTCCAAAACAATGCCGCTGCCCAGAAGCTTCGCAGTACACGGTTCCTCAGATATGATATTATTGGAAGAGGAAAGCGCCGCACGGCGCGGTACCGCCGTGTGATAAGGTGCAGAAATGGAATATGCCTGTTCGTAATCCAGACATATTCCTGCCATGAGCAGCAAAAACGCTGCCGCAAGATATACAAAATTTCTGTATCTGTACCGATTTCTGTCCATGATGCTTCCCTGCTGTCTTTCGTTTTTGTACATAATATTTATAATTTTTTTATAAATACTTGTCTATATTACTAAAACAGTTTGGAAATTGCAATATTTTTTTACATATACTGCCACTTTTTCTTTCCGATATAGAAAATAAGATCTCCAAAAAACAGAGATAGATAAAGATAGAATTCTCCTGCGAAATGTTTTTGATTGATTTGTTACTGAATCAGTATGACGCTCTTTTTCGTTGTACCAGAGCTTTCATAGAAAGGTGTGCTGCAAAATACTGATTTCGATGTACTTTGCAGCATCCCCCAGATATGTTCCGACGGCATAGAACCGCCGCCGATTATTCGTCTTTCTCTTTGGAGCACAGGTAATTTTCCATTTCTTCTGTAAACATAAGAAAAGAATCCGCTCTGGCAGCTATTTTATGCAAAACCTTCAGGTCTTCGAGCGAGTCTATCACGCCGACCTTATCCCGCAGTCTGTCAGGAACCTCTCCTATATCTTCCAGAAGCGCCAAAACAGCTTCTCTGGTGGCTTCCAGACGTCCCTCTTGTCTGCCCTCCTGTTTTTCCTCCCGCAGCATTTCTTCAAAGATCATATAACGCTCCCCCATCTTCCGGTCTGTCTTGATGTCGCGAATGGTCTTCTGAAACTGTTTTACCAGTTCGTCCTGAAAATCCGCTTCGCTCTCTTCCAGATCAGCCGTCACAAAGTTCAGGAATCTGACAAGTTCCGGCGGTACGCTTTCCGCGTTTTCTCCCTTCGTGCTCAGAAAGATTGTGCAGCATCCATCACCATCTGGCTGTGATAATACCGGCTCCGCTTTCCAAGCGCTTTTTTCTTCCGCACCTGCATCTCCACGTTGTAATGCGTCCGGTGCTCGTCCTCCGCGTAGATGTCCAGACGCACGCCCCGATACTCTGGATGGTAAACGATGCTTTTCTCCTTGCTCACTACCACCTTGGCAATGGGGAAGCCAAGCACCATTTCCAGAAATCCCCTGCAGTTTTCTTCCACACTCATGACTGCGCCGAAGAGAAAGTTGTCCTTGATCGTCAGATCCTGTAATGTTTTCCGTTTCTTCATGTTTCCTCCTGTTCTGCAGGAGAATCCTATAAATTTATAGTAGCACAGAATCGGAGGAAGAGCTATCTTTTTTCCTGTTTTTTCATGCCTATAATAGTATTTCTGATCGAATGTCTCTCCGTCTATTTTGATGTCGTCTCTGCCGCAATACATCGCGTTGTTATACGCACAGTTCTGTGCGGAACATACTAATGCCGGCATAATCATACCCCCTTTTATTTCGGAAGATACTCTCTCCATTCCAAGCGCAAATATACACCTTTAATTTGACCGTACTTCCTGACGCATAAAGCCAATATAGGAACCGCCGAATGCGATAAGCATCAGCGCAGCGAGTCCTGTCAGATGCGGCCATACAAGCAGCAGGCTCTGACCAAGGCTCAAGTAGCCGGAGATCGCTCCGACGAGCTGATCCACAGTCACGATGTTCACTGTGCGCACGCTCGGATTCATGATTGTCGACACCGCCTCGCTGTAGAGATACGAAGGTGAAATGCGGTTGAGCCCAAGCTCCAGATTGTAATTGCCAAGCGCGTTCACCATTGCATTGTAGTCATTATTGACCGGATAGACTGCTCCTGCAATGATCGTAGCAAGTAAACTCATAAAAATCGCAAAGAACATCCACACTGCAATCGATGCCAGCGCCGAGGTAGCCGCATGACGGCAGATCACCGAGAAAAAGATCGACAAAGCCAGCCAAAACGCGATATAGATAACAGTAAATGTCAGGAATATCAGAATACGCAGAATCTCCTCTGCTTCCGGCTTCAAACCCGTTACAAGAATGCCAACTGCTCCCAACCCGATTCCCATCGAATAGATGATCAGCGCGATCAAAGCTGTCCCCGCAAGAAACTTTCCTATTATAACAGAGTCACGATAGACCGGCTGCGATACGAGCCTGTTTAGCGTACCGCCCGTCCGCTCGCTGTTTATTGCGTCAAAGCCGAGCGCAAGTCCGATGATCGGTCCGAGCAGTGCGATGATCGACATAAAGGAGGGAATAGAATTTCCGCTGGTGCTGTACAGCTTGAGAAATACAAAATTGCTGTCATTTTCTATCGCCTGCGTGATTCCTGAAACAGCGCCGTACAGACTGGCGAATCCCGTCGTCCCCACAAGAAGCAGCAGGATCAGGAAACGTCTGCTTTTGAGATGATCTCCAAGTTCTTTGCGAAACAAAGCTGCAAGTCCTGTTCTTCCGCTTAGTCTTTTATC
>CATZPU010000142.1 GCA_958422845.1 uncultured Lachnospiraceae bacterium
CTCGGAAGCGTGATCGCCGATTCTTACGTGTACGCCGTAGAGCAGGCGGAAGGGGACGCTTATGAAAAGATATACGCAGCCTTTTCCCCTTCCGGTTCGATCCGCGATACGCTGCGAAAAGGAAAGGTGACCGTGTCTGATGCGTTTAATATCAGCTCGCTCGGAATCGGAGCGGACCGGATTCCGGGCTATCCTCTGGTCAGTGTGTATCTGACAGGAAAAGAGTTAAAGACGGTGGCGGAAATAGACGTTTCGATCTCACCGATCATGACGACAGCCCAGTTATATCCGAGCGGACTTCGCTGGGAATATAATCCGAACCGGCTTCTGCTCAATAAGGTGACGCATACGGAGCTTGTGACAAATGTTCCGTATACGCAGGGAAAAGAGACGCAGCAGCTTGAGGACGGGCAGATGTACCGTGTTGTGGCAGGGCTTTATTCCGCGCAGATGCTCGGAACGATAGAGGATATGTCCATGGGGCTTCTGAAGATCACGCCGAAAGATCGGGACGGTCAGGTGATCGATGATTTTGAAAAGCATATCATTCATGATAAGGATGGAAATGAAGTAAAGGAATGGTATGCGCTTGCCTCCTATCTGGAATCCTTTGAGAAAAATGAAGAAGGCGTATCCGTCATTCCGTCGTATTATGCGGATGCGGAGGGAAGAAATCTGGAAATTGACAGCCGTAATATCATAGATATTCTGAAAAAGCCGAACAAGTTTGCATGGATTTTTTATGCAGTGATCATCGTTTGTATTCTGGCGGTATCCATGCTCGTGAGATTTATCGTTAAAAAGATAAAGAAGCGGAGAAAAAAATAATCAGATCGTAATGCAGTGCCCCGTTTTTTGTGATGTTATCACAGACAGAAAACGGGGCATGCTGTATACTGTGGGCAGATAAAAACAAAAGGAAAGGAGCTGACGTATATGGCAGCTGTAAATATGAATAGAGAACAATTTGATCAGATGGTAAATGGTGATAAGCCCGTGCTTGTAGATTTCTGGGCGCCGTGGTGCGGATACTGCCGCAGGATCGCTCCGGCGTATGACCGTATTGCAGAAGAGTACCGTGATACGCTTGTTGCAGGCAAGATCAATATAGATGAGGAAGAACAGCTTGCCAGGGATGAGCAGATCGAGGTGATTCCGACGCTTGTATTATTCCAGAACGGAAAAGCGGTCGATTCGATCGTTGCGCCTGAATCGAAAGCAATGATCGACCGTTTTATTCAGAATGCGTTGAATAAGTAAGGAGGGGCAGATATGGATACGAAGCATGTTTATGATATGATCATTGTCGGCGGAGGACCTGCCGGATATACGGCGGCGCTTTACGCGGCAAGGGCGGGAATAGATACGATGATACTGGAAAAGCTCTCCGCAGGCGGTCAGATGGCGCAGACGCACCAGATCGACAATTACCCCGGATTTGAGGAAGGGATAGACGGATTTACACTTGCAGAAAAAATGCAGAGACAGGCGGAGCGTTTCGGAGCAAAGACAGAGTATGCAGAAGTAAATGCGATGGAGCTTGCGGCAGTTCCAAAGAAGATCGAGACGAGCGAAGGTACCTTTTATGCAAAAACAGTCGTTCTTGCTACAGGAGCCAATCCGCGAAAGCTCGGCATCGGGGAAGAGGAGGCGCTGACGGGGCGCGGCGTCGCTTACTGCGCCGCATGTGACGGAATGTTCTACAAAGGAAAAACCGTCGTCGTAGTCGGAGGCGGAAATTCTGCCGCGGCAGACGCTCTTTTGCTCAGCCGCATCGTAAAGAAGGTGATTATCGTCCATCGAAGAGATACGCTGCGTGCGACAAAAATATATCATGAGCCGCTGATGAACGCAGAAAATGTGGAGTTTTACTGGAACAGCACCGTCGAAGAATTTCTGCACGGCGATAAGATCACAGGCGTTCGCCTGAAAAATGTCGGAACGGGCGAAGAAACGGTCGTGGACTGTGACGGCGTATTTATCAGTGTAGGCAGACAGCCTGCGACAGAGCTCGTAAAGGATCAGCTTGAACTGGATAAGGGCGGTTATATAATCGCGGGAGAAACGACGCAGACGAGTATTTCGGGCGTATATGCCGTCGGTGATGTGAGAACAAAGCAGCTTCGCCAGATCGTAACGGCAGTAAACGACGGCGCGGTGGCAGTTCATATGGCGGAAGAATTTCTGGCGCATACAAGCAGCCAGAATGCGGAGGAAAAAGGTATCTGATTCAGAGAAAGCAATGAAAAATCAGAAGAAATCGGAGGATTGTATGAAAGAAAATAAAAAGCCGGCATCAGGCACAGAAGGAAAGGAGCGTGAATACGGATGCAGTATATGATCGCATTTTTGGAAGGAATCATTACCTTTATATCCCCGTGTCTGCTGCCGATTCTCCCGATCTATATCTCTTATTTTGCAGGAGGCGGCGAGCGGACTACGGCAAAAACCTTAAAAGGCGCGCTGGGATTTGTCACAGGATTTACGCTTGTATTCGTAATGCTTGGCGCTCTGGCAGGAACGGTCGGCGCCTTTTTGAAAGAGTATCAGGGGGCTGTGAATCTTGTTTCGGGACTGATCGTTATCTTTTTCGGATTGAATTTCCTCGGCGTATTCAGACTGAATCTGTTCAAGGGCAGCCGCCACACGGTAAATACTGACAATATGGGCTTTTTCTCGGCTCTGCTGTTCGGCATGATCTTTTCCGTAGGGTGGACGCCCTGCGTTGGAGCTTTTCTCGGCTCCGCACTGATGCTTGCGTCCCAGCAGGGGCATGTGGCAGAAGGGATGGCAATGCTTCTCGCTTACTCGCTCGGACTTGGCATTCCGTTTGTATTGAGCGCAGTTCTGATCGATTATCTGAAATCTGCGTTTAACTGGATCAAGAAAAACTACAGAGTCATAAATGTCGTAAGCGGCAGTCTGCTCGTACTGGTCGGTATTATGATGGCGACAGGGACTCTCGGACGGCTGCTGGGGGCGCTTAGCTAAGGAGGGATTATGAAAAATAAGAAAACTTTGCTGATACTGATTCTCGTATTTATTGTGCTGATCGGAGGGGCGTATGCACTATATAACCGTCTGGGGCAGAACGTGGCAACAGATCAGCTCGTCGTAAAGGATCAGAACGTACAGGAAAAACAGGAGACGGAAGCAGAGACTTCTGTTGCAGGAAAAGATGATGCGGCAGCCGAAGAGAAGGAAGAAGCAGTCGGCGCGACAGAAAATACTGAAGCTTCTTCTGAGGAAGCACAGAAAATAACGGCTCCTGATTTTACCGTTTATGATGCGGATGGAAACGAAGTCCTCTTATCAGAGTATTTCGGAAAGCCTATCGTTTTGAACTTCTGGGCGAGCTGGTGCAGTCCGTGCCGGATGGAGATGCCGGATTTCCATGAAAAATATCTGGAGATCGGAGAGGACGTACAATTCCTGATGATCAATATGACAGACGGCTCGCGAGAGACGGTGGAGATCGCATCAGAGTTTGTAGAGGAGCAGGGATATACCTTCCCCGTATTCTACGATACGAAGTCAGATGCGGCAATGACGTATGGCGCATATTCCCTGCCGACCACGTTTTTTATAGATGCGGATGGTTATGTGATCGCACAGGCAAGCGGCGCGATCGACGGGACGACGCTGCAGCGCGGGATAGATATGATACGATAAAGAATAATAGAAGCTATTTTGGAGAAGAATCACAGCTTATCCTTTGAAAAAAGAGGGGCTGTGATTTTTTGTATGGATTTTTATTGTGGCAGATATGTGGAATTGTTATAATATGAACAGGAAGAAAGGGATAAATGAGAATTTTGAGAAAGGATAAAATGATGAAGCGATATAAGAACAGCTTTGTTGCAGTGATAAGACAAGCAGCACTGAAAAAATATGTTTACTTGTTTTTAATAGTTACTGTTGTTGCAATGACATCTTTCGTATATTTTAGGGATAAACAGATGATTCGTTCTAATGATGATCCTGAAATAAGATTAATTAGCGTCGACTATAAAAAAGACGGTATATATGGCACATTAGATTTATCAAAGAATGAAATATCAAAAGATTTAAATGACCGTCTTGTATCTATATTTAAAGTTGTTTTTTGATATGGGCGAAAAGGCATTTATCCTATATGCGTTGGTCTATTTGCTCTTAGGAGGCGCAGCGATGCTGATTTCTATGTTCATAAAGAAAAAGCATTAAGATAACTTCCGGTTTCATAATTCACATTCGCAACAATAATAGGAAAACAAAAGTTGTAGAACGAATAGGGGATTGGTATAATAAGAATATCGAAAGATAATTATTGCAGGGGAGTGGTATTATGTGCGATGT
>CATZPU010000143.1 GCA_958422845.1 uncultured Lachnospiraceae bacterium
CATGGATCTTCTTTGCATTGGCTGCAATGTCTTCTGAGGTACCCTTTGTCAGAAGACTGCCGAAGCCGCATACATCCACGCCGTTATCGATCCATGTCTCCAGATTTTCAAGCGTGATTCCACCGCTGGCAAGGATCGGCATTGCAGGGATCGGCGTCTTGAACACCTTCACCAGCTTTTGCCCGTAGAAATCAGAAATTGGAAACGCCTTGATAAAAGCGGCCCCCATGCTCAGAGCATCCACCGCCTCAGTGATGCTTGTACATCCCGGCGCATACGGAATCTGATAACGGTTGCAGATCTTTGCTACTCCCTCATCATAATTCGGCGCAATAATAAACTCTGCTCCGCACAGTACAGCGTGTCTTGCCGTCTCGGAATCGAGCACAGTACCGGCTCCCACGCACAATTTGTCTCCATACTTTTTCTTAAGACCGCTGATGATCTCGCCCGCATTGTTCAAGGTGAAGCTCATCTCCATACCCGGAACTCCGCCCTCGATGCATCCGTCTGCAATCTCACAGGCACGTTCCAGCGTCTCTGCTCTTACAATAGCAAGCGCTCCTGCTTCATACATTCTTTTGGTGATTTCCATTTTCTGCATTTTCATATTCCCACCTCAATATCTTATATGACTTTTTTCCGACTACAATATCATTTTACAAAGGCGGCAGAAAAAAACAATTGGTCATGCTCACATAAATTACCTCTTTTTTTGTTCCGGCGGTTTTAAGATTGTATATCCTTATTTTTGTGCCAGAAAAAGACTTTCGCGCATCAGCGCGACAAGTTCTTTCCTATGACATAAAAATACCTCCGACCAAACGCTCTTAGACGCTTGTCCGAAGGTATTCTCTTACTGCTTTCTATTTTTTACGCTCTTGTGTGGAATGTCTGTTCTCACACGCGAATCTTCAGAACGATCTTGCGGAATTTTCCCTGACCGTCAAGGTGACAGCTCGGAAGATGTCCGTCATGCGGAAGCACGAGGTAAAACATGCCTTTCTCGATTCTGGCAGGCTGCCCTGCCTTCTCATAAAACACGATGTCCTCTTTGTACGGGACTGTCTCGGTAAGACCGTCGATATCTGCATAATATACTGTCTCGCCGCCCTCAAGCATGATCTGCACATCCATGTATTTTCTGTGCGCCTCGATCATACCGTCCTCAAAAGAACGCGTCTCGCCCTCCTGCACCATTGCAAATACAGTGCCTTTTGGCAGCTTATCGTACTGATACGTTCCGACCGGTTTATCTGCAAGGCTAAGAGCAAATTCCATCGCCTCTTTGAATTCCGGCACGATGCCGTTATAGCTTGCGCTTCTGTCGATTCTGTCAACTATCATATCCAAACTCCTCCTTTGCAGAAGTGATCCGACTGTCAGCCTGCGTAGCCCATCAGCATTCTCGGCAGGAACAGTACAACATCAGGTACATACGTAATGATACCAAGCACGAGAAGCATTGTCAACAACGGCAGCCATATTTCCTTGATTACGTCCTTAAGCGGCGTACCGGAAATACCGCTCGTAATAAACAAAAGCATACCAAACGGCGGTGTGGACAGACCGATCATCATGTTGAAGATAACGACGAGTCCGAAGTGTACGAGGTCGATACCGAAAGCCTTTGCGATCGGCAGAAGGATCGGAATAAACACGACCTGAATAACGGAAGTATCGATAAACATACCAAGTACGAGGATCGCAACGTTTACGATCAGCAGGAATACGTATTTGTTGTCTGTAAATCCTGTCAGCCACGTAGCCACTGTCGTCGCTACCTGCTCTTTTGCTACGATATAGGAGATCGTCGTAGCTGCACCGATCATGATAGACGTCGTACCTGTAGCTTTTACTGTGTCGATCAGAACCTGCTTGAAGCCGTCCCATTTGAGTACGCGGTATCCGAATACTGCTACGATCAGTGCATACAGACCTGCAACAGCGCCTGCCTCTGTCGGAGTCATAACGCCTGTGTAGATACCTACGAGAAGAATGACCGGAGTCAGGATCGCCGGAATCGCATTGAACGTATATCTCAGGAACGCACGAAGATTGACCTTTTCACTGATCGGATAATTTCTCTTGTGTGCAATAAAGAAAATATATACCATCAACGCAAGCGCGAGCAGGATACCCGGCATCATGCCGCCCATGAACAGCGCTCCTACGGATGCGCCGGAGAGCATGGAATAGATGACCATCGGGATACTCGGCGGGAAGATCGGTCCGATCGTCGCGGACGCCGCTGTGATCGCGCAGCTAAAGCCGTCGTCATAACCTTCCTGACGCATTGCGTCGATCTCCATCTTTCCAAGACCGCTCGCATCTGCGATAGCAGAACCTGTCATACCGGAGAATACGAGAGATGCCAGTACGTTTACGTGTCCGAGACCGCCTTTAAAACGTCCGACAAATCCCATTGCAAAACCGAATACCTTTTCTGTTACCTTACCGCTGTTCATAACGTTCGCTGCAAAGATAAACAGCGGAACGGCAATGATCGTATAATTTGTATAGAAAGTTTTCAGCGTCTGCTGCGCCACCATCTTCGGGCTCTCACCTGATACGAGAAAATAAAATACACAGGCTGTCATCATACCCATCGGGATCGGCATACGCAGAACGAAGATCAATACGAAAATCAGTAAAAAGATAAGTAATGCCGTACTTAATTCCATTATTTCTCTGCCTCCTTCTTCATAGCCTCTTCCATCGCCTCGGCAGCCTCGATCGCTTCCTGCGTCTCATTCTTTGTATCGTCAAGCATCTTCTTTACCGCAGCCTCGCCGCCGATGCCTGTCATTACCATAACCTCAAGGATCATATCGCTGATGATATAGATCAGGATAATGATCATAAACAGGATAAACGGACTGTAAACTACGTTCAGACCGATCTTCAGCACGCTCGTTACCTGAATCTTCATCTGTCCGATCATCTTGCACGCCGGCATAAACATTGCCCCGAATGCGATCGCCATCAGAAGGTTTCCAAGAAATGCACACAGCGCTTTTCCCTTTACCGGAAGCTTATCATAAATAAGTGTAAATGTTACGTGGGATCTGTCACGATATGCGTAGCATGCTCCGAGCACTACCATCCAGAGATAGCCTACAACCGTCACTTCATACGCCCATTTTACCGGACTGTTGAATACGTATCTGGCAACGATCTGGATCACGAACACACTGAACATGATCAGAAACGATGCGATCGGTATATAAAGCTCCACACAGTTGCGCAGAAACTTTCCGACTTTTTTCAATCCTTCCATATGCTTCTCCTTCTCAAAATTTTGTACAACCGTCATATTTTCCTGCTGCAAAAACATCTGCCGAAAGCAGAAAATCCCCGCATCCAAAGCCCGTGCATAAACCGCTCACAGGCCTGTAAATGCGGGGAAACTCATTTTTTCCTATAGATGTGTTACAGGGCTTCTCTCAAACTTACTTTGAAAATCACTCTGTCATAGCCTCTGTTTCGCTCTCAGCCTCTGCTACAGCGCCGCCAAGATCAGCTCCGATCGCTGCAACCTTGTCGTACATTTCCATATCCCAGTCAGCGGAGATCTCGTTGTCCAGATAGTAGTTCAGTACGTGCTCCTGGAATGCCGGAATGTCAGCCTCGTAGATGGAAAGTCCCTGCTCCTCGAAGAAAGCAACGAGCTCTTCCTCTTTCTGAAGGTTTGTTGTATCACAGAAATCTCTTCCTGCCTCAACACCCTTTAAGATGATGTCTTTCTGAGCGTCTGTCAGAGAGTTCCATTTCTCTGTGTTGATTGCCGGCCATACGGAGTCTACCAGATGATGTGTCAGTGTAATGGACTTCTGTACCTCGTAGAACTTAGCGCTCTCTACAGAACCAAGCGGGTTGTCCTGTCCGTCAACTGCGCCTGTCTGAAGAGCCAGATACAGCTCTGAGAAGGACATCGGTGTCGGATTAGCTCCAAGAGCCTCGCCAAGGAACAGCCATGCCTCAGAGTTCGGCATTCTTAAGTTTACGCCGTTTAAGTCTTCCGGAGTTGTCACTGCCTTATCCTCAGACAGAGAGATCTCACGGGAACCAAGGTACCATGCGCCGAGCGGAAGAAGTCCCTGCTCGTCAGAGATCTTCTGGAATACTTCCTGACCAACCTCGCCGTTTAATGTAGCTGTCATATGATCGTAGCTGTTGAAAAGGTAGCCTGCTGTGAACATGGATACCCACGGTGAACCTGTTGTCAGCCATGATGCGCTTGTCAGCGTCATATCAGCATCGCCCATAACGACTGCCGCTACTTCCTCTTCCTGAGAGAAAAGCTGTGCATCTGTGTAAACTTCTACTGTGATGT
>CATZPU010000144.1 GCA_958422845.1 uncultured Lachnospiraceae bacterium
CGGGAAAATACACAACGATCGGTGCAAAGCTGCCGAAGGGCGCTCTGCTCGTGGGACCTCCGGGAACAGGTAAGACGCTGCTTGCAAAGGCAGTGGCAGGAGAAGCGAAGTGTCCGTTCTTCTCTCTTTCGGGTTCTGATTTCGTGGAGATGTTCGTCGGCGTCGGCGCATCTCGTGTGCGCGACCTGTTTGAAGAGGCAAAGAAGAACGCGCCGTGTATTATCTTCATTGATGAGATCGATGCGATCGGTAAAAGCCGTGACAGCCGTTACGGAGGCGGAAACGACGAGCGTGAGCAGACACTGAATCAGCTCCTTGCAGAGATGGACGGTTTTGATACGTCGAAGGGACTTCTCGTACTGGCTGCAACGAACCGGCCGGAGGTTCTCGATCAGGCGCTTCTGCGTCCGGGACGTTTTGACAGACGCGTTATTGTAGATAAGCCGGATCTAAAGGGACGTATCGATGTCCTGAAAGTTCACTCCAAAGATGTTCACATGGATGAAACGGTCGACCTTGAGGCGATCGCACTTGCGACGTCAGGTGCTGTCGGTTCCGACCTTGCAAATATGATCAATGAAGCTGCGATCCTTGCGGTCAAGAAAGGACGTAAAGCAGTTTCTCAGAAAGATCTGTTCGAGGCAGTAGAGGTCGTTCTTGTAGGTAAAGAAAAGAAAGACCGCATCCTCAGCAAAGAAGAGCGCCGCATCGTATCGTACCATGAGGTGGGACACGCACTTGTCAGCGCGCTTCAGAAAGATTCTGAGCCGGTGCAGAAGATCACGATCGTACCGCGTACGATGGGAGCTCTCGGCTACGTTATGAACGTGCCGGAGGAAGAGAAGTACCTCAATACAGAAAAAGAGATAAGGGCAATGCTCGTTGAGTTTGTGGCAGGCCGTGCGGCAGAGGAGATCGTATTTGATACCGTTACGACAGGCGCAGCGAACGATATTGAAAAAGCGACGCGCGTAGCGCGTGCAATGGTGACGCAGTACGGTATGTCAAAACGCTTCGGTCTGATGGGACTTGAGGTGCAGGCAAACCAGTATCTCGACAACCGTCCGGTCATGAACTGCAGTGATGTAACTGCTGCGGACGTGGATCAGGAGGTTATGCAGGTGCTTAAGGATTCCTATGAGGAAGCCAAGAGACTGCTTACCGAACACCGCACAACGCTCGATAAGATCGCGGAGTTCCTGATCGAGAAAGAGACGATCACCGGAAAAGAGTTCATGGAGATATTCCGTGAGGTCGAGGGTATTCATGAGACAGAGGGAAAAACATCTGCATCACGTATTTCCGAGCGCGTGCAGGAGGATCCTTCCGATGACAGTGCGAAAATGGTCGAACCGAATACGGTAATAGAGCTTCCGGGGGCAGTCGAGACAGATGCAGAAGCAGTACAGGCGAAAGAACCGGAAACAGCCACAGAAGCATCGCAGGCGGAACAGCCGGAGGCAGTAAAGACGGAAGGCGCAGAAGCAGAGAAGATGCCGTAGCCGGAGTAAGTAAAAGAAAATACCGCAGCTTTGAAAGTTAGGCGGGAAAAAGAAGTGATGATAAAAGCGCTTTCGATCCATGGAACATAGTTCGTGGATCGAGAGCGCTTTTTATCATATTCAGCGGCTCCACCTTCCTGATGCACCGCACGGAAGGATGAGTCCGCTCTGTGTTACAGGAAGCCCGATCTCCTGAGACTCTACGTGACCGCCGTATTTTTTGAGCTCTGTGGAGATCATGTAGGTGAGGACAGCCGGAGCAAGCCCTGTCGTGTAGGAGTTGACGAGGAAGAACAGGGGATCGTCGCTTAGCAGCTTGGCAGTGAGCTGGATGAACGGGTGGATCGATTCCTCAATTTTCCATATCTCGCCCTTGGGACCGCGGCCGTAGGAGGGCGGGTCCATGATGATACCGTCATAGTGGTTGCCGCGGCGGATCTCGCGTTCAACGAATTTTACGCAGTCGTCTACGAGCCAGCGGATCGGAGCCTGCGAAAGTCCTGATGCCGCAGCATTTTCCTTTGCCCAGCCGACCATTCCTTTAGAGGCGTCAACGTGTGTGACAGAGGCGCCCGCAGCGGCTGCCGCGAGCGTAGCGCCGCCAGTGTAGGCGAATAGATTTAAGACTTTGACAGGGCGGCCGGCAGTTTTGATCTTCTCAGAGAACCAGTCCCAGTTTGTCGCCTGTTCCGGAAAAAGTCCGGTATGCTTGAAGCTGAACGGCTTTAAATGGAATGTGAGATCGCGGTAGCAAATACTCCACTGTTCGGGCAGATCAAAAAATTCCCATTCTCCGCCGCCTTTTTTACTGCGGTGGTAATGTCCGTTCATTTTTTTCCAGCCGTAATGGCGTTTCGGCGTGTTCCAGATCACCTGCGGGTCCGGACGTACAAGAAGATAGTCTCCCCATCGTTCCAGTTTTTCTCCGTTTGATGTATCTATTACTTCATAATCTTTCCAATTGTCTGCAATCCACATAGTAAAATAATCCTCTTTCTTTATTATAATGATGCTGAGCTTAATAACCTGTTGTCACTCGGATGTGTCTTTGAGTATATCATCAGTTGCCCGACTCGGCAACAGGGGATTTATGATTCTATTCGTGTGCAGACGGGAAACAAAAGCTCATGTGCAGACCGGAAACAACAGGATTGAAGACAGAAGAGAAAACTGTTATAATGGTGGAAAATCGTACAGCAGCGATCGCTGCGTGCCAAGAAGGTGCTTGCGGTATATCGGAGCAGAGAAAGGAAAATGGATTGTGAAACCAACAGTACTATATTATAATACGCAAGATCCGGCAAAGGCAAATCTGGTAAAGGCGATACTTATGCAGCTTGATGTCCGCATTCGGGAGATCTCACCGGATCAGACCGATGAGACGATCGGATATTTAGCGGGTATGGAAGGATTCCTGCCGCTTAGTTCGTTCGGATGGGGGAAGATCGGAGCGCAGGGAATGACCGGATCAGAAAAGTTTCTTCCTATTATAAAGGATGAGGTTTTGATCATGCACGATTTTACGCAGGAGAAGTTAGATGAACTTTTGCGCGGGCTGCGAAGCGTGCATGCCTCCGTAGCGCTGAAAGCAGTTGTTACACCGACGAATTGTTCGTGGCGTTTCCGGCAGCTTTATGAGGAACTGAAGGAGGAACATGCGCAGATGACGCAGCGTATGCAGAAAAAGCCGGAGAAATGAATGTACTGAAAAAAATACAATTTTAAATGAAAAAAATTTATATTCATACTTGAATTTACAAGACCTTTCCAGTATAATACAAGCGTTGTGACATTGATAGCGTAGAAGCGCGAGGTTGCTGCGGTGAAAATCGCAGGTTTTCCGTGGAGCGAATGTCAAGTTATAAAACTGGCGACAAGTCACTGTACAAAATTTTAATGGTCCGAAGAGATCGGACACCGTGTGAATGAATGATACGCACGGGAGAGTGTACAGTCACCGCTTGTCGTACTGAAACAAAGTGCGAAAAGGAGGCGACTTTTTTTATGGCAAGTCAGGTAATGAGAATTACATTGAAGGCGTATGATCATCAGCTTGTTGATGCATCTGCAAAGAAAATTATCGAAACTGTAAAGAAAAACGGATCACAGGTGAGCGGACCAGTACCGCTTCCGACGAAGAAAGAGGTAGTTACGATCCTTCGTGCAGTACACAAGTACAAAGATTCCAGAGAGCAGTTCGAGCAGAGAACACACAAGAGACTGATCGATATCATTACACCGACCCAGAAGACAGTTGATGCACTGTCCAGACTGGAGATGCCGGCTGGTGTCTACATCGACATCAAGATGAAGCAGAAATAAGCATCACCCACTAAATCAGAAGCAAATCCTATCAGGTTGATATAGAAGCAACGTTAGTTCCACTTATATCATTCTCTGTTCACTAGGATGATCACCATAAGGTGATCCGCTGTAGAAAAACAGGAGGTAAAGGAATGAAGAAAGCGATTTTAGCAACAAAAGTCGGAATGACTCAAATCTTCAGCGAAGACGGAGTTCTCACTCCGGTAACTGTTCTTCAGGCAGGACCGTGTGTAGTAACACAGGTTAAGACTGTTGAGAATGACGGTTACAGTGCAGTACAGGTTGGTTTTGTTGACAAGAGAGAAAAGCTGGTTGCAAAGCCGCAGAAAGGCTCTTTCGACAAGGCAGGCGTTTCTTACAAGAGATACGTAAGAGAGTTCAAACTCGATGACGCAGAGAGCTACGCAGTAGCTCAGGAGATCAAGGCAGATGTTTTTGCAGCAGGCGACAAGATCGACGCTACAGCA
>CATZPU010000145.1 GCA_958422845.1 uncultured Lachnospiraceae bacterium
TTACGGAAAAATAACGGAGCTGTCCGACATTGAGGAAAGTACGGACGGTGAAGCGCTGTCGGGCAGGAAGAAAAGCACGGACAGCGAAGAACTGTCGGGCAGGAAAGAAAGCATGGACAGTGAAGAAGAAAAAAGTGGTAGAGCGTATCATCTGTAAATAAAAACGACAGGGCATCTGAGGGACGTCACAGTGTGGACAAACCGCAGGTGCCCTGTTCTGACAGGATCGTCCGGCTGTATCTGTGCAATATCCCGTCTGCGAGGCAGGCACGCAAAAAGAACGCCATGTCTGTTTGGCGCATACGATAACGCACAGGACGTTTTTTAGGGGCATAAGATATAAGAAGTATGTCTTACGGGAGCGCAGGGTATGGAACAGTCGGAATTGAGGAGGATCATTATGGGAGAATTAAGCAGAAAGGAACAGCGGATCAGCAGCATGGAGCAGACGGCGATGCATGTCTCAAAGGTGAGTATTCTGGTGAACGTCATGCTCTCGGCAGGAAAACTTGCGGCAGGTATTCTTGCGTCGTCGGGCGCAATGATCTCGGACGCGGTACATTCAGCGTCCGATGTGTTCAGTACGATCATTGTGATGGTCGGTATTCGGATCTCAGGAAAAGAGGCGGACCGCAGGCATCCGTACGGACATGAACGCATGGAATGCGTGGCTGCCATCCTGCTTTCTGTCGTACTGGCGCTTACAGGCGCCGGAATCGGTATGGAGGGGATCAATAAGATCATAAGCGGTAATTATCAGGAGCTTGCAGTACCGGGACTGGCGGCGCTTGTCGCGGCAGTTGTATCTGTGGCAGTCAAGGAGTGGATGTACTGGTATACGAGGTTTTACGCCAAAAAGATAAAATCTTCGGCTCTGATGGCAGACGCATGGCACCATCGTTCGGATTCGCTCTCTTCGATCGGCGCTTTTGCAGGTATTCTCGGAGCACGCATGGGATTTCCTGTACTGGACCCTGTGGCAAGTGTTGTGATCTGCCTGTTTATTTTAAAGGCGGCGTATGATATATTTAAAGATGCGATCGACAAAATGGTGGATACGGCGTGCGATCCGAAGCTTGAGGAGGAGCTGCGCGAGTTTGTGGCTGCGCAGCCCGGCGTAGAGGGGATCGATCTTCTTCGGACGAGGACGTTCGGCAGCAGGATATACGTGGATGTCGATATTGTGGCGGACGGAGATCTGACGCTGCGTGAAGCGCACGGGATCGCGCAGCTCGTACATGACGGGATAGAGAAGCAGTTTGATCAGGTGAAGCATATCATGGTGCATGTCGATCCGGCGTAATGTGTTTTGCATCGACCGCGCCGCGCGTTTAGCACAGCCGCGCAGATCGAGGCACAGATATCGATTTTCAGAAAAAACAGCAGCGGTTCAGAACAGTTACAAAGATATTTATGTATGGAGGAAGATCGGTGAAACGGCAGGTAAGTCTTGAAGAAATTTCAGATGGAAAATTGTACGATAAAAATGATATGGTAAAGGCAGGCTGCGGCGGCTGTAAAGGCTGCTCTGCATGCTGTCGCGGTATGGGAGAGTCCGTGATACTCGATCCGTATGACATTTACCGTCTGACGAAAGGAACGGCTCTTAGTTTTGAATCGCTTCTGGCAGATAAGTTAGAGCTTCATGTCGTGGACGGGATCATTCTTCCAAACCTGAATATGAGCGGAGAAGATGAAACGTGCGGCTTTCTGGATGCGCAGGGAAGATGCAGTATCCATGCACATCGCCCCGGTATATGCAGGCTTTTTCCTCTTGGCAGGTATTACGAGACAGATGATAAAGGAGAGCGCACGTTCCGGTATTTTTTGCAGGTAAACGAATGTCCTGCGCCGAATAAGACGAAGGTGAAGGTCGCAAAATGGGTGGATACGCCGGAGCTTGTCCGGTATGAGCAGTTTGTGAAGGAATGGCATTACTTTCTTGAGGATGTGCAGCAGCGGATTTTGGAGGAAGAGAAGGAAGAAGCCGTAAAGAATATCAATATGTTCCTCTTGAAGCTGTTTTATATAAAGCCGTATGAGACGGAGCAGGACTTTTATCCGCAGTTTGAAGAGCGTCTGGCGTGGGCGAAAGATGTCGCGCTGTAAAAGAAAATAATTGACGGAAAAGGTCTTGCATCCTGTTTCGTTTACAAGTACAATAGAAAAAATAGCAGCGGACATTTTGTACAGACCGCAGCGCGAAAGGTACGGAATAGACGCGAAAGATAAATGCAGATACAAAATGCGGCAGAGAATATTTACAGGGAGGTACAGTATGCAGGTATTAAAGGACAGAATACGCAAGGACGGAAAAGTAAAAGAAGGAAACGTATTAAAGGTCGACAGCTTTTTAAATCACCAGATGGACACCGCGCTGTTTCGCGAGATGGGCAAGGAGTTTAAACGCCGTTTTGCAGGGGAAGAGATCAATAAGATACTGACGATCGAGGCGTCCGGCATCGGCATCGCGTGCGTGGTCGCAGAGGAGTTCCATGTACCCGTTGTATTTGCGAAAAAGACACAGACGAAAAATATCGCGGGAGATGTGTACAAGTCAACGGTAGAATCCTACACACACGGCAGAGTCTACGATATTATCGTATCAAAAGAGTTTCTCGGAAAAGGGGACAAGGTGCTGCTGATCGATGATTTCCTCGCAAACGGCAAGGCGCTTGAGGGGCTTGCGCAGCTTGTGGAAGATTCGGGAGCCGAGCTTGTCGGAGCGGGCATTGCGATCGAAAAGGGATTTCAGGTAGGCGGCGAGATCATCCGTTCCCGCGGCATTCATCTGGAGTCGTTGGCTATCGTAGATGCCATGGACGATAAGACGGGCGAGATCACATTCCGCGAGGACTGAGGAAAGAGAAAGGTTTCCTGACGGGAATATACGAGGCGGGTTTTGCTGCATTGCTGATACAAAAAAGACTGTTTCGGAAAATGCGCGGAACCCGCCTTATTTTTAGGTTTTTGTCAAGAGTTGGGATGAAATGTTTTTTATGTGTGCTTTGCTGCCAAAGCAGGACAGTTCTGCTTTATAGGCTGTTTTGTTACCGGAGCAGGGCAATCTGACTTGTAGGAAGTTTGACGCTTCATTACCAGATCAGTATATTCACCGCTTCATATGATTCGGTATCGTAGACTACGCTTGTGACAGCGCCGACTTTAAAGCTGTCTGTGGAAAGTCCCATATCGCCAAGCTTTGCTTCGTCGTACCAGAACTGGATCGAGCTGCCGTCCTCTATGCGGATGCGGAAATAGTCGTCGCCCGATTCTATGATCATGCCGTATGCGTCCTTCGTGGCAGAGGGCAGGATCGTGATATTTTCACCGGAGGAGTTTTTGGCATTCAGGCGTTCTACCATAAGTCCGATATTTGCACTCTCATAAGTATTCATCACACTCACATCAAAGTCCTCTGCTTCAATGGTTCCGCTGTACCATGATTTTGAATTAAAATAATCCTGAACACTCTGGAGGAGGAATTTGCGGTGATGGCGTGCATAGATCTCATTGATCGCCATCTGGATCTGATCTGCGTTCATTCCGGAGAGATCGTCTTTGCTTAAGTATTCTGTCGAGCTTTGCGGGAAGATATACTCTCCGTTCGTACCTGCATTGGAGGACTGGTCTACCGTAAGGGCGAAGCGGGATCTCACCCATTCCATGTCATTTGCCATGGAAGAAAATTCTTCGTATGCTGACGCGTCTTTTGTGTAAGCCTGTACGTCTGTAGGGAACGATGCGTAATATGTGCCCTCGGAGGTGCTTCCGATCGTCATATAGCTGGGATCGTTTTTGTAGCTTTCGTCAGCCGAAAAGCCGATGGAAAACAGCCGTCCGCCGCTTGTGTATCCCTCTTCTGCCCAGAGCTTTCGCGATTTCGTCTGATAAAAGGTAACGCTGTTTTCTGATACACCCATCTGGCATTTGCCCGACCAGCTCTGCGGCAGCGTCACCTGCACTTCTTTAAAATCGATCTGGATGTCGTTGTCTGTATTGCGTGCCGTTGTGCTCTGCCATCTGTCCGAGGCTGCCTGCGCTGTGAGCGTAAAGACGGAAAGTATGCCGATGGCTGCCGCAGTCAGGATGGTGCGCATGATCTTCTTCTTCATAATCGAATCCCCCTTGTCTTTTTAAAAATAAGATACCTCAGTACGCAGCTGAGTCTGATCTTTCAGCCGTTTGTTTTATTCTACTTTATTTATATCACAAATCGGGACGGAAAAAATGAATAGATTCTTAAGAGCAATGGAATAAATTTGTAAAATATCAAAAAACAGGCGCA
>CATZPU010000146.1 GCA_958422845.1 uncultured Lachnospiraceae bacterium
ACAAGCGCGATACCGATCGCACCGGCGATCAGGCTCGTGCGGATCGCGTCCTCACCAAGCTGTGCGCCGACTACATTGGAACGGATCTCCTCAAGCTCAAGAGAAAGAGAACCGATACGGATAGAAGATGCAAGGTTCTGCGCCTCCTCTGCGTCAGCCATACCGGAAATGATCGCCGTACCGTCCGGAATCGCCTCATTTACCGTAGGCGCGCTGATCACCTGATCGTCGTATACGATCTCAATTACTCTTCCTACGTTTTCTGCTGTCGCTGTGGCAAAGGCTTCTTTTCCGTCCTTCGTCAGCTCAAGCTGTACAACGTATTCACGGTTGCCCATATTGTCCTGCTGTGTCTTTGCCGCTGCATCTGCCACCTGATTTCCTGTCAGAACAACCGTGCCGTCCTCAAGACGGAATTCCAGAGAACCCGGCTTTCCGAGCTCCTCAAGCATCGCATTTGCATCAGATACGCCCGGAATCTCGATATTGATACGGTTTGCACCTTCCTGATAGACCTGCGCCTCCGTGCTGTAGCCTGTGACTCTCTGCTGCAGCTTGTAGATCGTATCATTCATATCTTCTTCTGAAGGCTCCTCGTCGCCTTTTGCCTGATACGTGATACTTACACCGCCTGAAAGATCCAGACCGAGAATGATGTTCTTAGCCGCACCAGTTCCCGTCTTGCCGAAACCGACTGCTGACGTATAGATCAGAAGCGCCAGCAAAGCCACCATGCCGACAAGAACAATTCTTGCTTTTTTCTTGTTCATGATACTTCTCCTTTATTCATTGTCGGCTAACGCCGCTTTTATCATAATGGCGCACTCCACGCGCTTGCGCTGGAGCTCGCAGCCAATATCATACGCATCCTGAATCGTGCCGTGGAAATTGTAGGAGTTCGCTGCGCAGCCGCCGCTGCAATAGAACTTCGCAAAGCAGTTTTTGCATTTTTCCTTCGTGTAGACGTTGCAGCATTTGAATTCGTCAACGATCTCCGGTCTTGTGATGCCCTCGTCCACATTTCCCATCAGGTATTCCTCAATACCGACAAACTGATGGCACGGATACAGATCGCCCCACGGCGTCACTGCCAGATACTCTGTACCTGATCCGCAGCCGGAAAGACGCTTGTATACGCACGGACCGCCGCTTAAATCGAGCATATAGTGGAAGAACGTAAAGCCTCTTCCCTCTTTTTCACGTTTAACCATCTCAGCAGCCAGCTTATCGTACTCCGCAAGGATCTGCGGAATATCCTCTTTCTTGATCGCATAATCCTCTGACTCAGGCGCAACGACAGGTTCTACTGAGATCTGTTCAAAGCCCTCGTCCGCAAAATGCAGAACGTCTTTGGAAAAATCAAGATTGTAATGCGTAAATGTGCCGCGCACGTAATATTTCTGCTGGTTTCTGCTCTCGGCAAACTTTTTGAATTTCGGCATGACCAGATCATAGCTTCCTGCTCCTTTACGGAACGGACGCATAAAATCATGCACTTCTTTTCTGCCGTCGATACTGAGCACGACATTTGCCATCTCCTGATTGCAGAACTCCATAATCTCGTCATTAAGCAGCACGCCGTTCGTCGTCAGCGTAAAACGGAAGTTTTTGTCATGCAGCTTTTCCTGCTCTCTTCCGTATTTTACAAGGTCCTTGACTACCTGCCAGTTCATCAGCGGCTCGCCGCCGAAAAAGTCGACCTCAAGATTCCTTCTGGAACCTGAATTTGCGATCAGGAAATCAAGTGCCTTCTTGCCGACCTCATAGCTCATAAGCGCGCGTCTGCCGTGATACTCTCCCTCTTCCGCGAAGCAGTAGCGGCATGCAAGATTGCAATCGTGCGCAATATGTAAACACAGTGCTTTTACTACAGTCTTTCGCGCCTTGTAATCGGTGATCGCGTTTTCGTAAATATCCTCTGTAAACAGAACGCCTGCTTCTTTCAGCTCGTCACACTCTTCAAGCGCTTCTGCAATGTCCTGTACCTTATATGTTCCGGAAAGCTCCGTTTTGATCTCTTCCCCTGTCTTTCCGGCATCCAGCAGAGCGATCACATCGTACACTAATTCATCTACGACATGCACTGATCCGCTGTTTACATCCAAAACGATGTTGGATCCATTATTTTTATACTGATGGATCACACCAAATGCCCCTTCCTATTTTGTTTTATTCATTCAGAAAGGCAGCGAAGCATCTCTCCGCTGCCCATTCCGTCTTTGTATCGTGTTTTTATTATTTGCTGCTCTCACAAGACTGATTTCCTACTGTACAGGAAGTCTTGCATGCAGACTGGCAGGATGTCTGGCACTCGCCGCAGCCGCCCTTTTTCAGAGTATTCTGTAACGGTTTTGTGTTTAATGTTTTAATATGTTTCATTTCTGCACTCTCCTTATCTTCATAATAGATGCCGGACAAAAACGCATACGAATTCGTCCTGACGTTATCTGCTATTGTACCACATAATATTTGAAAAAAAAAGTCTTTTGTACTTTTTTTCGCACTGTTTTTTCTCCGGTTTTTTCTCCTGCTTTTTTTGATCCGGAATTTTCCTGCATTACGATGGCTTCTCCCCGTAAAGTATGATACGATACAGATAAGAAGAGATTCCGCATCTTAATGCAGGCGATACAGGAGCTATCCATATGAATATTTTATTTCTTGGCGACAGCATTACAGACTGCGCCCATAATTTTACCCCTGACAATTTAGGAGGCGGCTACGTAAAGCTCATCGCCTCCCGTCATCCGGAAATAACTGCCGTAAATGGCGGCACAAACGGATTTACCTTTCCGCGCGTGCTGCAGAAATGGCAGAGAATGTATGCCGCGCGCACATACGAGCGCGTCGTGATCACCTGCGGCGTCAATGAGGCCGGCATCGTAATGAACACAGGACTGTCGCAGGAGCAATCCGACGAGCTTTTGTCTCATTCAAAAAAAGCAGCCCAAACGCTTATCGCAGGACTTCTCGAAAACAATACGTCAAAAATACTGCTGATCGAGCCGCTTCTCTTTCCGACTGCACAGTACCTCGTCCACTGGGTTCCCATCCTTTGCCGCGTGCGCGAAATGATCCGGCAGACCGTTTTGGAATTTCCCTGCGACAAAGTAAAATACGTCCCCACACAAAATGCACTGGAGCAGGCCGCCGACAGTGAGCCGATCACCCATGACGGCATCCACTTAAACCGCTTCGGAAATCAGTATCTTGCCGCTCTGGTCGAAACTGCTCTTTTTTAAACCGATTTCTCGTTTTATCATTCTGATCTGTTTTCAGCGAATCGTTCCTCCGATCAGCTCATCCCGAATCCACGCGGCAAGCTCCGCCTCATCATACACCGTATGGTTGGGGCGGTATGTTCCGTCCAAAACTTTGCGGCGCAGCTTATTGATCCATACTGCCTGCCAGCCCGCCCTCTTTGCTCCGACAATATCATTCTCATAGCTGTCTCCGATAAAAATACAGTCTCCGGCGAATACGCCAAGCTTCTCCTGCGCACACCGGAAAATAGCAGTGTCCGGCTTTGAAACGCCGCATTCTGCGGAAATGATCACATGCTGCGGACTGATCCACTGATCCGTGCCGAGTATCTGTGTCTTTTTTCTCTGATGCTGCGCCGGACCATTCGTAAGGATTCCCAGAAGAAAGCCTGCATTTTTGCACGCTTCCAGTATTTCTTTCATCGTATCGGAAAGAGTGATCCGCTCCTGACTGCGCTCGTAAGCGTGCTGAAAATCAAGCGCTTCCTGCGGCGTGATCCCGACTCCCATATCCGCAAAGGCTTTCTGTCCGCGATAAATAAACATCTCATCCATTGAGATCGCTCCTGCCATCGCCGCCTCGAACACCTCATTGCTGCGTCTGGAACGCGCCGCAAACAGCCCACGCATATCCAGCTCAAATCTGCCGCCGAACACCTCTTCATACGCCGCCTGAAACGGCTGGAGCTGATCGTACAGCGTATCGTCTATATCAAAAATAACTGCCTTCATGGTTCCTCTTTCCCCTTTACTCCATAATATCGGTCAGATGACCGTAGCCTGCCTGTTTTAGTACGTGATTCAGTCCCTCCAGAACCTCCTCCTTCGAGTAATCGTTCTGCTGCAGAAAATCTGTGCTCTTTTCAGATAAATGCCGGTAAAAAAGAGCGGCAACAGCTACGTCCACTTTCTTGCCGTAATCGATCTCCTCCAGCAATAGATTCTCCGCTTCGTTGATCTCTCCGTGATCGATCATATCCAGCAGATCGGTAAGCCTTT
>CATZPU010000147.1 GCA_958422845.1 uncultured Lachnospiraceae bacterium
GCGGACTCTCCCGCTCATCTTCTCTATTCTTGCCATTTTTCTACCTGCCTCTACTGTATTTTACGCTCAAAGACGCGAAGCTTTGAGCTTTTCGCTCTGCTGTTCTCTTCCAATTCCCGCTGTGACGGTATGATCGGTTTTCTCGTAATTACCCGTCCCTTTGACTTTTTCCCACACACACAGACTGGAAAATCTTTCGGACAGGTACATGGTGATTCACATTGTCTGAATTTATTCTTTACTATTCTGTCTTCCAGTGAATGAAAGGTGATCACACTGATGCGTCCGCCGTCATTCAAAAGGTCGATCATATCTTCCAATGAATTTTCAAGCACTTCCAGTTCTCTGTTCAATTCGATCCTGATCGCCTGAAATGTCTTTTTGGCCGGGTGTCCTCCCGTAGCTCGCACCTTTGCAGGTATCGCCGCTTTTATAACATGAATTAACTCCCCAGTTGTTTCCAATGCTTTTTCTTTTCTCGCGTTTACGATATGACGGGCGATATTCTTTGCAAATTTGTCTTCCCCGTAATCGCGGATGATGCGGTAAAGCTCCATCTCGCTGTACTCATTCACAATATCTTTTGCCGTCATAGTCTGCCGCTGATCCATTCGCATATCAAGCGGTACATCCTCTCTGTACGTAAACCCGCGGCTCGCCTCATCCAGTTGATAGGAGGAAACCCCCAGATCCAAAATGACTCCATCTACGGATGTGATCCCTAACTCTTCGAGTACCCTTCTCATATCGCAGTAATTGCTGCGCACGATCGTTACCCGTTCTTTAAACTCCCCTAAGCGCCCTGCAGCCGCCTTTATCGCCGCTTCGTCCTGATCTATACCGATCAGCCTGCCTTTTGGAGACAATCTTTTACATATTTCATAAGAATGTCCGCCTCCGCCAAGCGTACCGTCCACATAGATCCCGTCCGGCCTGATACAAAGTGACTCAATGCTTTCTTCCAAAAGTACAGATTTATGCCTGAATTCCATATAATCCTCCCCTAGGTCATATGCTTAAACCAAAATCCGTCATTTGTTCTGCGATATCATCCATATCATCATAAGCATTGTTCTCGATCCAGTTTGCTTTACTCCAGATCTCAATGCGGTTCAGGTTTCCGGCAAGCACCACTTCTTTTTCCAGACCAGCAAAATCCCTCAACACCTGCGGTAAAAGGATCCTCCCCTGCTTGTCCAATTCACACAGCGTTGCTCCGGCTACCAGAAATCGCGTGAATTTTCTGGCGCTCTTATTGTTCAGCGGCAGTGTGCGCAGCTTTTCTTCGATGATCTGCCATTCATTTTTGGGAAACACAAACAGGCATCCGTCCAATCCCTTCGTCACAATGAATTCTTCGCCTAAAAGGTCGCGGAATCTCGATGGGATGATCAGTCTGCCTTTGGTGTCGATCGTATGATTATACTCTCCCATGAACATAATGCACACCTACTTCCGGCTGCTGTGTGGCGTCCCTTTGCTGCGGCGGCGGGATCACTCCCTCCATTTGCTCCCCATTTGATACCACAACACACCACTTCCTACCACTTCATCACTATCATAGCCCATCTTTTCAAAAAACACAAGGAATTTTTTCAAGAAAAATATTACATTTCTGTCTCAGATATATAAAAAGAAAGCCGCCGTTCGACAGATGATCCTCATCTGCTTCACAGCGGCCTTTGCCTCTTACGTATTTCTTATCTGATATTTTTCTTTCGTACTTCTTATCCGGATATTGTCCCCTTCGTCTCTTCGGACGCCTTATCTTTATGACAGGACAAGATATTTTTCGATCAGCCGGTCTACGACAAGGCTCTGGGAATATATCTGCGCCCCGTCCGCACCGGATGCAAGCAGTCCGTTTAAGATCTTTCGTTCTCTCTCAATATGCTCTTTCAGCTTTTCCCTGCGGCTTTTCTGCTGTCTCTTTTTGTTCATGCGCTTTTGTTCCTTTCTCTGATCATCCCCGCCGCAAGCAGTATGAGCGCTCCGGCAGCAAGCACCGCAGATAAGACCTGTGAGACCGCGATCGTGCTTCCCGGAATCAGAAGCTGATCCGTGCGCAGTCCCTCGATCCAGAATCTGCCCGCCCCGTATAAAAGGAGATACAGTAAAAATATCATCCCCTGAAACCGTTTTTTCACCAGAAAGGTGACAAAGAGCAGGATAAGCAGTACGCCGAGGTTCCACAACGACTCGTACAGAAACGTCGGGTGTACCTGAATGTATTCCACTCCGTCTATCACCTCAAGGTTCTCTCTCATCTTTTGCGTGATCTCGTGGGCTCTGACATCACTGACAGGGAGCTGCATCGCCCAAATACTGTCCGTATAGTCGCCGAATGCCTCGCGGTTGAAGAAATTTCCCCACCGTCCGACCACCTGCCCCCACACAAGCCCCGGTACCGCAGTATCGAGCACTGTCCGAAAAGCAAGCTTCCTGAAGCGGCAGAAGAAAAATACGGTAAGTATTCCTCCGATAATGCCTCCGTAGATCGCAAGCCCGCCCTGACGGATATTAAATATCTCGCTCAGGTTTTCTCTGTAGTAATCCCATGAGAAAACAACGTAATAAATGCGGGCGCAGATCACCGACACAACGATCGCTATGATTCCGAGATCAAAGTAATCGTCCGGTCTTTGTCCCGTCTTTTCCGCTATCTTCACCACCAGCAAAAGACCTGTCACCATCGCCGCAGCGAGCACTATCCCGTAGCACGCAATTTCAAATCCGCCGATCGGGATCGTCTTGATCACATGCTCAAGCGAGATCCCCAGATGCGGAAAACGTATTGCACCGTTCATACGCAGCCTCTCCCATCTGCCATCCTGTATCAGACGTTAAAACGGAACAGGATCACGTCTCCGTCCTTTACGACATAGTCCTTTCCTTCCAGTCCGACAAGCCCTTTTTCTTTAGCAGCCGCATAGGAACCGCAGTCCAACAGATCCTGATAGTTGACTACCTCGGCGCGGATAAAGCCTCTCTCAAAATCTGAATGTATCTTTCCTGCCGCCTGCGGCGCTTTCGTACCTTTTTTGATCGTCCATGCTCTCGTCTCTGTCTCTCCTGCCGTCAGATAGCTTAACAGACCAAGCAGAGAATAGCTAGCACGGATCAGCTTCTCAAGACCTGATTCCTTAAGTCCCAGATCCTCAAGAAACATCTGTTTTTCATCATCGTCAAGCTCCGCGATCTCCTGCTCGATCTGAGCGCAGATCACAAACACTTCGCTTCCTGTATTCTTTGCGTATTCGCGCACTTCTCTCACGTATTCATTTGATGCTCCGTCGTCTGCGAGATCATCTTCCGCAACGTTTGCCGCAAAGATCACCGGCTTTGCAGTCAGGAGATTGTACTCGGCAAGCCATGCCTGCTCATCTTCATCTTCCGTCTCGTAAGAAATCGCCAGTTTCTCTTCCTCTAAATGTGCTTTGAGCTTCTCAAGAAGCTGTAACTCCTTCGCCTGCGTCTTGTCGTTTCTGGCTGCACGCGCCGTCTTTGCGATACGGCGTTCCAGAATCTCCAGATCGGAAAAAATAAGCTCCAGATTGATTGTCTCGATGTCGCGCACCGGATCTACGCTGCCGTCCACATGGATGACATTCGTATCCTCGAAGCAGCGCACTACGTGAACGATCGCATCGACCTCACGGATATTCGCCAGAAACTGATTGCCGAGTCCCTCTCCTTTTGACGCGCCCTTTACAAGACCTGCGATGTCGACGAACTCGATCACCGCCGGCGTCGTCTTTGCTGAGTGGTACAGATCCGTCAACAGCTTCAGTCTCTCATCGGGAACTGCAACGACGCCCACATTCGGATCGATCGTACAGAACGGATAATTCGCCGACTCTGCTCCGGCTTTCGTCAAAGAATTAAACAGCGTGCTCTTTCCTACATTCGGCAATCCAACAATACCAAGCTTCATGTTCTTTACTCTCCATTTCTTCTCTATACAGTTTTTCCGCAGCCCGCAGGATTATGCGCCGTATCTCGCGCCATATCTCTCCATTCGGCTGCCGTCTTTCGTATTTCTCTTCGTTTTATCTTTTGCAAGTCACAGTTTAGCACAGAAACCGACAATAAACAATAGCTTCTGCCAGAAACCGCTCGACACTTTTCCCCATTGCTCCCCAAAAATCGCAGAAAAATACGCCGGAATCCTCCGGCGTATTTCTGATTTTTCCAGTATTTATCAGGATTTTAGGGATTTTACACGAGCCG
>CATZPU010000148.1 GCA_958422845.1 uncultured Lachnospiraceae bacterium
ATATTGATTTTGCGTATACAAACAAACGCGGGATATGCGTGACGAATGTAGCGGGTTATTCCACAGACGTCGTGGCGCAGCATACGTTTGCGATGACGCTGTATCTGATGGAGCATCTGCGGTACTACGACGAGTACGTGAGATCAGGTGAATATACAAAAAGCCGGACGTTCTGCCACATGGATAGGAGTTTTTATGAGCTGAGCGGAAAAACATGGGGGATTCTGGGACTTGGAGCGATCGGAGGAAAGGTGGCGCAGATCGCAGAAGCGTTTGGATGCAGAGTTATCTTCTATTCCCCATCAGGTACAAAGCGGGAGGAAAAATATCCTCAGGTGGACTTTGATACGCTGCTTGCACAGTCCGATATTTTATCCGTACACGCTCCGCTTACAGAGAAAACGCATCATCTGATGGACTATGAAGCGTTTGTAAAAATGAAGCGTTCCTCCATTTTCATAAACGTCGGAAGAGGACCGATCGTGGAAGAACAGGGACTTTGTCAGGCTCTGGAGGAAGGCAAGATCGCTGCGGCAGGTCTTGATGTGCTTGAGGAGGAGCCAATGGATAAGGAGAGTCCGCTGCGCCGTCTGGCAAAGAGCGACGCCCTTTTGATCACTCCGCATATCGCGTGGGCTGCGGTGGAGACAAGACGCCGTCTGCTCGATGAAGTGTGGGAGAACCTCAGCGCATTTCAGAGAGGGGAGCCGAGGAACGTCTGCGAGTAGCGGGATTTTATCGTGTGACATATTGATTTTGAGCTGCTGTATTTTTGGCATATTGCTAAAAAACGGCAGCTCAAATTTGTTTAAATATAATGAAAATGTACTTTGATGAAACTTGTGGATTGACATGGACAGCCGTCTGGAATATAATTTAGTTAACCGGTTAACCTAATGTATCAAAGCAGAAGCAGAGGAATCTCATTATGAAGCAAAGACCAACGATCAGAGACGTGGCAGCGGCAGCAGGTGTATCTGCTGCGACTGTATCATACGTATTAAATGGAAAGAAAAAAGTCTCGGAGCAGACAAAAGCAGTCGTACTTGACGTGATCAAAAAGCTTGAGTACGTACCTGACTTAAATGCGAGAGGGCTGTCTGTAAAGGATACAAAGCTGATCGGTGTCGTTGTTCCGCAGACGGAGCCGGGCAGTACGCTTATGTTTCGCAATAATTTCTACAGTGAGATCCTTGGCAGCATCGAATATCACGCAAGGCAGCACGGTTATCACGTATTGATCTCAGCGACTGATGTGACGGCGGATTATCTCGATTTGATACGTGAGCGGAATCTTGACGGCGTTATCATTATCGGAACGTATCAGAATGAGTTTTTTGAACAGCTTGGACAGTTGGATGTTCCGGTCGTGATGGTCGACAGCTATTGCAGGTATGACGGATTTCATCAGGTGCGTATCGATGACCAGCACAGCTCTTATATGGCGACAAAGTATGTACTGGAGGCAGGGCATCGAAAGGTGGGGCTTGTAGCAGGCCTGCTTCATGAGGACGGCGTTATGCAGAAGCGGTTTAAAGGTTATCAGCAGGCGTTGGAGGAGTTTGGAATCCCGTACAGAGCAGAATACGTCTTTGAGGGAAATGTGGATTATGACAGCGGCGCAGAGATAGCATGCAGAATCGCAAGATCCCACACGGAGCTGACGGCGCTTGTTGCTACGGCGGATATATTTGCGATCGGGCTGATGAAGGGATTCTATGAGTCTGGCGTGCGCGTACCGGATGATATTTCGATAATGGGATTTGATGATCTTGATATTTCCGCATACCTGACACCGGGACTTACGACAGTCCGGCAGGAGATCTCGCTTAAAGGCGAGCATGCCGTAGAGCTGCTCGTGCAGAATATGGCGGTTCCGGGAATGAAAAAGATCGAGGAAATTCTTCCGGTGAGGATCGTAGAGAGAGACAGCGTGCGCAGAATGTGACGATGACGGATCAGCAGGCACAAAGAAAAGAGAGGGGTGTATCTGATTAATATATGAAACAATGGATAATACAGTGCGGGGAGGAAACGCTGACGGCGGAATTGCCGGACGGAGCGCGCGCCCTGCTGCACAGAAAAAGCGGTGAAGGAGCAGACAGCCTTCAGATCGAGACGCCGTATGCCGGAGCATACGGTATGGGAGAGAAATTTAACGGACTGAACCAGAAAGGAAATACGGTCGTCAATCAGGTGATCGAGCATTTCTGCCATCAGGAGAATAATACGTATCTGACGGCGCCGTTTTTCGTAACGGATACGGGACTGGGAATTTATATTGATACAGATAAGAAAACGGTGTTTTCTTTTAAAGAGACGATTGCGTGTGAGCTTCCTTACGACGCAGCCGTGTATGTATTTGCAGGAGCAGTAGATGAGGTAATCGCTGCATATATGAAGCTGCTTGGCGAGGCAAAGCTGCCGCCAAAGTATGCGTTTGGTGTGTGGATATCTGCAAATCACTGGAACTCACAGCAGGATGTGGAGCGGCAGATGCAGTATCTGGAGAAATATCAGTTTCCGGCAAGTGTGATGGTACTGGAAGCGTGGAGTGACGAAGCTACATTTTACATATGGAACGGCGCTTCATACGAACCGAAGCCGGACGGCGGCGTTTTTACACCGGACGATTTTGATTATTCCGCAAGCAGTTACTGGAGTGATCCGGCAGAAATGATCCGCAGCCTCCATGACAGGGATATTCGTCTTGTTCTGTGGCAGATTCCGGTGTACAAGGGACAATCAGAAGAGGAGGAAAAAAACAGACAGCTTATTCTGGATAAAGAGGACGCCGTCAGAAAAAATTTTTGTGTGAAGAACAATGACGGAACGCCGTATCAGATCCCAAAGGGAAACTGGTTTGAAACATCACTGATACCGGATTTTTCCAATACCGATACGTGCAGGTCATGGTTTGCAAAACGTCAGTATCTCCTCGATATGGGCGTAGACGGTTTTAAGACAGACGGCGGAGAATTCATTTACCGTCCGGATGTGATACTAAACAACGGGATGGATGGGACAGAAGCGAAAAACGCATATTCGAGATTGTATACAGAAGCGTATACACAGTTTTTAGGAAAGGATCATGTGTTGTTTTCAAGAGCGGGATCGCGGGGCGCTCACCGTATGCCGATCCATTGGGGCGGCGATCAGCAGTCGGAGAACAGTGAATTAAGAGATGTGTTCCAGGCAGGAATGTCTGCGGCAATGACGGGAATTCCGTTTTGGAGTTTTGATATAGCTGGATTTGCCGGACCGCTTCCAACGCCCGATCTGTACCGCAGAGCAACGCAGCTTGCCTGCTTCGTGCCGGTATTGCAGTGGCATTCAGAGCCGGATGGCGGACAGTTTAAGGAACTCATGCCCGGAGCAGAAGGAAACAATGAACGCAGTCCATGGAATATTGCACAGGTATGGGGAGAGCCGGAACTGTTAGAAGAAATTCGCTACTGGCACAATCTGCATATGAATCTCGTCCCGTACATTTACAGTAGCGCAATAGACTGCTGTGAGCAGTACCGTCCGATGATGCGTCCACTCGTGTATACATGGCCTGCGCAGAAACAGTCTGTAGCGTGGGAGGATGAGTATCTGTTCGGAGAAAGTATTCTGGTCGCTCCGCTGTTTGAGGAGGATCAGACATGCAGACAGCTCTGGCTTCCGCCGGGAACATGGTACGGTTTTTTCACACACAGGAAATATAATGGAAATAATGTAATATCTTCCGAAGAGCGTTTTCCGGTCTATCTAAGAAGCGGTCATGCGGTAGTCATGAGAGGTGATGCTGCGGAGGATTACGGAAAGGCAGGTACTTCGGCGGCAGACGGATTTGACAGGCTGCATTTTGTACTGGCAGGAGAGAGCGGAAGCTATCGTTTTCGGGATGAAGAGGCAGAAATACTCCTGAGCTGGGAGGATGGAAAAGTTACAGCACAGACAAAGGGAGCAGATCGTGTCATCACATGGGAAATTCTTATGTAGAGGAAAATGAGTATGCAGGTTATGTGTATTTAGAAAGTATGTACAGAGTATAGAAGAGAATGAAAAGATAACGTATATTTTGACCGGTTAACCGGTTAAGCATAGAAAGGAGAAGGAATATGAAAGAAATGAAGCAGTGGAAAGCAATAGCGGCAGGTACAGCAATGGCGGCAGTTCTGGCAGCAGGCGGAATCACAGCGGCGGCAGAGGAAGAGGTTACGATTACATATGCAAAC
>CATZPU010000149.1 GCA_958422845.1 uncultured Lachnospiraceae bacterium
GTAGCTGAAATAATTCGGATCTGCGTATCCGACGCGCTTTGCTATAATATAGCTCTTCTCATTCGTCTCCATCAGCATCCGCGCCGCCTGCTCCATCCTGTAATCCGTCAGATAACCGATAAACGAATTTCCTGTCTCTTTTTTGAAAATAGTAGAAAAATACGAATTTGATACGCCAAGCGCCTCGCATACGTGATCCAGAGAGATTTCCTCGTCCGCATAATGCGTGCGCACATATTCCTGCGCCTTTTGCACGAAAGTTTTCGTCGAACGGCTCCTCTCATTGATCAAAAGCTCACGCATCGACAAACATACCCTGCACAACCAGTTCTGCAGTGCCTCCGGCTCAAGATCAAGAAGCCTGCCGCACAGCTTTCCCATATCGCCGGAAAACTCTTCGATCTTCAGATCATTATTTTCCGCAAACCGGTACAGCGCGCTGACAAGCTCCAGCACATCTACGTGGTGCTGCTGCAGGGACTGCCGCGGAAAGAGCGTGTTGCGAAGATACTGCGCTACGCACTCCCTCACCTCTTCCTCTTCGCCAAGCCGCACCATCTTAAAAAGCTTCGTAAGATCAGCCTCACTCGTTCCCGCTGCTTTATCCGCTGCATTCGGAGCGATCTCCGTGATATTGATCGCACGGGTAGCTCCGTAGATACCGCGGTAGGAAACGGCTTCCCGCGCTCCGCCATACGACTGCGCGAGAGCAAGTATCTCCCTGCACACGCGCCCCACACCTATCGTCACGACTGCCCCGATGATACGCAGCGCATAACGGCAGAAACGGTCGCACTCATCGGTCAGCTCTGCCACATCACTTTCATTCGCAAGCTGCGCTAAAAGAACTGTATTTCCAAGATAAGTAAAGCATTTTGCACGCCACTTCTCTCCAATACGCTCCATCGCCTGCTTCTGCACGGAGGCAGAAAGAAGCACCGGGTTCACCCCCTCCGGCATCTGCCCTGACGACGTATGTACGACAAGACAGCAAAAATACGGTCCCGAAAAAGAGATCTGGTAATCTGAAAGATACTTCGGCAGATCCTCCTCCCGAATAAGCCCCTCTACCAGCGTCGAATAAAAGTTTGCCTGCAAAAGCGGAAGCGAATCGAGATAATATTTCTTAAGGCTCTCTGCATTTCGTTTCTCACTGATCTCCTGATCCAGCTTTATCTTCATCTGCGTAAATACGTTCGTAAGCTCTACCGCATTGACCGGTTTTAAAATGTATTCCTCCACCTCAAGGTGAACTGCTTCTTTTGCATACTCGAACTCGTCAAAGCCCGTAAACAGCAGAATCTTCGTCGCAGGATATTCCGTCTTGATGCGGTTCGACAGCTCCATACCGTCCATATACGGCATTCTGATGTCCGTCATTACGACGTCCGGCTGAAACTCCTCCACCATTTCAAACGCCTTTACGCCATTGTTAGCGGAACCGATCACTGAAAAACCAAGCCCTTCCCAGTTGATCTTCTTCATAATTACTTCAATGACCGCTTCCTCGTCATCTACAAGAAGCACTGTGTATTTATATGTGTCCATAGCATCTCCGTCTGCATAGCTGCATTTTTCTATATTATTTTAATTATTCGATAACCATTCCCGTACGGTATCTGCATCCATCTCCACCGTCTCCGCAATTTTTTCCAATGGGAACTCCATAGCCGCAAGCCGGAAAACTACGCTGCGTTTTTCTTCTGTCCGCCCCTCTGCGATTCCTTCTTCCCGCGCTTCCTGCCTGTCATAATATCTCTCTTCCCACGCCTGCATATATTTCACTCCAATCTCTTCATTAGACCTCACCTGACATACACGGGCATGTAGCTTCCGTATCCGTTCGCTTTTTGCTTCCGCCGCTTCTGCGTCTGTCGTATGCTCCAGATAATACAAAAACTCTACAAGCTCTTTTGATACCTCATCGTCGTTCGTGCCGCGCGTATTCAGAAATATCCGTGTCGCTCCATCTTCAAGTTTAAGCCCCGGCACTTCTTTACATGTCGACTCAAACGTATAGCGGTATTTTCCGTATCCGAACAGATCAAACGTCATAATCATAATCAGATACGTCTGGTTCAGACCATTATAATCCGGAACGCCTGCTTCGAGCAGAGAGGTATCAAGAATTCCCTGATAATATCTGCTACGCTTGATCAAATCGCCCTTTCTGCGATTCTGCATCTCAGCTTTATAAACTGTCTGTTCTGTATCAAGGCTGAATACATCCATACGAATCGACCGTGCAAAGGGCGATATACGAAATTCTTTCTCTGCCTGCGTTTTATCCAACAGGGAAACCTCTCTCTCCAAAATAATACTGAGTGCTTCCTGAAGTGTGGCAGAATCCTCCATTACCTCATCAAACAGAAAACGGCTTGTAAGATTCAGTTCCTTTAAAGGTACCATCGCCTTTTGTTTTTTGCCATATGATTCTCCTTTATCGTATCATATTTCTGTGGATTTGAATAGATTTTGCGTAAGATTCATTTACTTTTGATTTTGATTTGAATTTAATATGATTTTAATTTGATTTATTTTTAGATAACAGAAATGTCTCATGAAACAAAATATATAGAGATGTTTATGACCCCCTTCATTATACCATATTTTGACTATATTTACAACATATTATTTTAACTTCTATGATTTTTCTTACTGTTTCAGACAGGAGATACCGTAACATGCACAATCTCAGATATATATGGAATCCGGGGGTTAGATAAAGCAACACGCATCAGTCTGAAAAACAGACGATGCAGTCTTAACGAAGTTGACGGGATTTATCACGTACTTTTAGATCTGTATCTGGATCGGGATAGAGGACAAACTCTTTCCACTAGATTTTGTTGAAGCCGCAGAAAAAAGACTGCCGCAGCCTGCTTTCGCAGACCGCCACAGTCTTTTTCTATAAACGTTTTTATTACCTGTCTCTGTATTACTGATTCATATAATACTTATTTCTTTCTCACATACTTCAGACAGTCAAGTGTTACTGCCACGAGGATGATGATACCGGAGAATACGAACTGAAGGTTCGTGTCGATACCAAGGATCGTCAGGGAGTATGTCAGAGCTGTAAAGATCAGTACGCCGACTACAACGCCTGAGATCTTACCGATACCACCTGTGAACGATACGCCGCCGACTACGCAGGCTGCGATCGCGTCTGTCTCCCAGCCCTGTCCGTATGCAGCAGAACCGGAACCTACCATACGCGCACACTCAAGCCATGCACCGAATCCGTAAAGGATACCTGCGAGCATGAATGCTCCCATTGTTACGCGGAATACGGAGATACCGGAAACGGAAGCTGCCTCCGGATTGCCGCCTACTGCGTACAGATTCTTACCGAATGTCGTCTTGTTCCAGATAAACCATACAATCACAACTGCTACTACTGCCCAGATGATGATGGTCGGGAAACCGTTGATCTTCGGGATGATCATACCCGGAATCGTAGATTCGATCGCACCAAAGGATACACCCTTTGTCGCATACGTTACGAGACCGAAGATCATCAGCATGTTTGCCATTGTTGAGATGAACGGATGCATCTTAAACTTTGCAGTAAAGAAACCTGCAATAGAGGTAAAGCATGTACACAGGATAATACATACAACAAGTGCGAGGAACATTCTCGCTACGACCGGAAGTCCCGTAAAGTCAAATACGTGACCGAATACGGCGCCTGTGTTGACACCCTGATGCATGATGATCGTTGCCGTTGTCATACCCATACCTACCATACGGCCGATAGAAAGGTCAGTACCTGTAAGGAGGATCAGACCTGCTACACCGAGCGCAAGGAACATTCTCGGAGAAGCCTGCTGAAGGATATTCAAAACGTTATTGTATGTAAGCAGCGGTGTGTGCTTTACGATCGGCGTGATAATACAAAGCGCTACGAAGATCAGTACGATCGCAATGTACAGACCGTTCTTCAGAAGGAACTCTCTGCGGTTGAACGTATATTTGTAGTTCTCCCACTTCTGCGCTCTCGTCTCAAGGAATGTAAACTTCGACATACGCAGCATGTCGATCAGATGATACTTATATGTATAGGCAGCGTGTCTTCTGTCCTTGATCTCCTGCAGCTCCTGCTCCAGCTTCACCTTTGCGTCGAACAGACGATTCTTGTATACGTATTTCTCGTCTTTCTGCTCCTGATGATCTGTAAGCTTCGCTGCGGCTGCCTGATGCTCTTTTTC
>CATZPU010000150.1 GCA_958422845.1 uncultured Lachnospiraceae bacterium
TAACGACTGTCAATCAGCCCACGCTTATGATAAAATGAACTTAAACATCCTGAATGAAATGTACGCCCGACAGACCAACAAAAAGTCAAGGCAGCTATGCAACCTCAAGTTGCCATAACGCAACCATATGTTGGTAGAAAAATATCCGAATTTATCATAACATCAGTATACAGGGAAATCTTCTTTGTATACTGATGTTGTCATTTTCAGGTCAAATCAGTGTACTGTATCACTCACATTTCGCATAATGACTTGCCTGAACTTCCATCTGCATCGTTGTCGTCAATTGGCGTAGCCACCGCTACGCCTCATTCCTCCGCCTTGCAGAGTGGAAAGTTCATTCATCGTCATTACGCTGAAAATGAATGATACAATACACTAGAATCAGGAGGTGTGCAGATGGGCTTTGCGGAAAATCTAAAAAAGATCAGAAAAGAGAGAGGTCTGTCGCAGGAAGAACTGGCGGAACTGCTGAAGGTGAGCCGGCAGGCTGTTTCTAAGTGGGAGCAGGGAATCGGTTATCCCGAGGTCGAAAAATTATTATTGCTCTCAAATAAATTAAATATTTCTCTGGATCAGCTCATGTCCGAAGAAGCCACACAGGCGGGAAGCGCGTGCAGCAGACAGGAACCTGAAGCTTTCGGGAAGATCACGATCACCTCTCCTCATGAAAATATTCTCACTACATGTTATAAGGTGCAGTCTACAGGGAAAATGAGAGGCGGAAAGGATGCGCCGCAGTATGCGTTATTTGCTGTAAGCGACGGGCATTCTTTCTGGGGACAGCCGACCACCTTCTTAGGCTGGTATGCAGATAAAGAACAGATCACAAAGGAAATCGAGGAGATCGGGCAGGCGATTGCAGAAGGTGTTTCTTCCTATATATTAAAGTACAGCGTCAAGGTGGAAAGACGCGGACTAAAGATGAGGATCGTCGGCGGAGGAGATTGAAGAAATTTCACGGATTGTTTATTTGTTGTGATTTATATTATATAGTAAGATCAGTGGAAGTATACGATCGGCATCTACATGGTTCCTAAGAGAGAAGTATTTTGGTGAGAGTAATTCCTGTTAATGAAGCGAAAGAATTCCTCAGTACTGGAATTTTCGCCGCAATTTTCGTATACTGATGCCAAAGAAACGACACAGAGGTGAAATGAATGGGATACAAGATACTCCTTGCAGACGACGATACGGATCTGCTGAAAATGCTGACGAGCTTTCTGACACTGAAATCCTACACCGTTATCACGGCAGAAAATGGATGGACTGCGCTTGAGAAGCTGGCGGAAGCTCCCGATCTGATTCTGCTGGATATCAATATGCCGGGGCTTGACGGGATTGAGCTGTGCAAAAGGATCAGGGATAAGGTGACGTGTCCGATTATTTTTTTGACGGCGAGAGCGGAGGAGGATGATCGGGTGAACGGTCTGCTGTCTGGCGGAGATGATTATATTTTGAAGCCGTTTAGCCTAAAGGAGTTGGATGCCAGAATGACGGCTCATTTAAAGCGGGAGGAGCGCAGCCGCAAAAAGACGGAGCACAGGTTTTACGGGGAGCTGTCTGTTGATTATGCGGCGAAGGAAGTGGAGGTTCGCGGAAATGTGCTGAACCTGACGCGGCTGGAGTATGAGATCGTTGAGTTTTTGTCGATGCATCCCGATGCGGTGTTTGATCGGGAAAGGATCTACGAGAGGGTATGCGGCTATGACGCAGAGGGAGACAGCAGGGTAGTTACGGAGCTGATCCGCAGGATACGAAAGAAGATCAGGCAGTATACCGAAAAAGAGTATATTGAGACGGTGTGGGGGATGGGCTACAGATGGATAAAATAAGAAATCTTTCGATTCGGAAAACGATCGTTCTGTATATGGCAGTCACGCTTGTAATCTGCTTTTTTCTCTCGGTGCTGCTCATGCAGGCGTCAGGCGAGATACAAAGTGAGATCTGGTGGAAATATGTAGACAAAGAGACGTATTATGAGTTCTCAAAAAATGACGAGAGGTATCTGCGGGACGTTCCGCGGCCGCATCAAAGTGAAATGAGCCGGATGGATAATCATATAACGGAGGTATGTGATTTTCTCCAGACGTTTTCCGTGCTGATCGTATCAGTTGCAGGCAGTGTGATCGCTGTTTTCCTTTTTTACAGCCATAAGTTGAAAATTCCGATTGCGGAGCTGGAGCTGGCGTCCAAGAAGATCGGTGAGAATGACCTTGATTTTCATATCGCCTACGCGAATCGCGATGAGATGGGAATGCTTTGCCGGAAATTTGAACAGATGCGGGAGCAGCTTGCGCAGAACAACCGGAAGCTGTGGAAGACCATTGAGGAGGAAAAAGCGCTTCGGGCAGCGATCGCGCACGACATCCGCTCTCCGCTTTCGGTGCTGGAGGGGTATCAGGAAATGCTGATGGATTACCTTCCAAACGAAGGGATTGAGATCGGACAGGCGATGAAGATGGTGGAGGAGAGCCGGAAGCAGATCGCGCGTATGGACGCTTTTGTGGAAATGATGCGGAAGCTGAGCAGTCTGGAGGCGCGCAAGCTTACGGCGAAGGAGATGACGGGCAGGGAGCTAGTATCTGACATACAGGCGGAGCTTTCCATTTTGGAGAAAAAGTCCGGAAAAAGCTGCTGCCTGCAATGGGAAGAAACACAGGCGCGCTTTGTGGGAGATAAGGAAGTCATGCTGGAGGTTGCGGAAAATCTTCTGTCAAACGCGCTTCGCTGCGCGAGGGAAAAGGTGGAGGTATCGGTGACGATGACGGACCTGGAGGTACGGATTCGTGTGCGGGATGACGGGTTCGGCTTTGGGGAAGACATCGAAAACGTGACAAAGCCTTTTTATCAGAAAAATGTCAAAGACAGTCTGAAACATGCAGGCATGGGGATGTATCTGAGCAGACTGTACTGTGAAAAACATGGCGGCCGCCTGCTTTTGGAAAATGAAGAGCGCGGAGGCGCTGTGATAACCGCGGTATTTTATGCCATAGGAAAGGCTTTGTCACGCTGAGGCGTGAAAGCCTTTCCATGGCACAAAAATTAAGATGCGCACGGATGCAGGAGGTATGTAATTGCTTCGCAATATGCATCCGGCGCGGCAAAAATGTGCGGGGCACACTTTTGGTTTCGGATTGCGTAAGCAGTCCGATTTTTTCTTTCTGTTGTTATTTTGTTGTGATTCCTGTTTTATCATAATCTCAAGATCGGTTGTGTCAGTGCAGTGCACGAAACGATCCGTCGCTTATCTTTTCAGTGTGCATTTTTTAAATGGCGGAAGGGAAGGAGGAATACGTATGATTGCTATTTTGAAAAGAGAGATGAAAAACTACCTGAAGCGGCCTTTCTTCTGGTTCGGTCTTCTCGTTGTGATTTACGGAGTGTTTGGCAGCACAAGTCCGTATCTGGCAACGCACTATCTTGAGGCGGGGGAGGAGGTCGTCAATGATTATCCTGATACTGTCCATTTGGGAGATGTGTACGAGGGATATATTCCCGCTTCGCCGAAGAAGCACGGGGAGCTGTGGAGCGCGAAAATGCGGCAGACGCTCACGGATGAGTCGGAAATGTCGGAACAGGAGGTACAGGCGGAGCTTAAAAAGACGGAACAGATGGATCTGGAGGAAGCCGTCGCGTATCTGGACGAGAAATACGACAGTTATGTGGCGCAGTACTGGTATGAGGAGACGGCTTATTATAAAGGCACGGCGGAGGAGATCAACGCATATCTGGAGAAAAAGATGGAGCATAAGACATTTTCCTACTACTATGCGAGAAAGTTTGCCGATTTTGCAGGACTGTTTATGGGCTTTTTCGCAGCGATTTTGCTGGCGGTTCTGTTCTGGCAGGATACCAAAAAGCATACGTATGAGCTGCTTCACACAAAGCCCGTGACTGCCTGTGGCTATATCACAGGAAAAGCAGGCGCAGGCTTTGGTATCTGCCTGATCGCGCTTGCCATTTTGAACGTCCTGTTTTGGCTTTTGTGCCTGATTTTTACGAGGGGGAGCGGATTTGAAGTGCGGCTTTCGGATTTTATCGCCGTTACGGCGCTTTATATCCTGCCGAATATGGCGATGATCGTCTGCATCTATACGCTGATCGCGCTCCTGTTCAAAACGCCGCTTCCCGGAGTGCCGCTTTTGATCCTTTATATGGTGTATTCCAATATGGGAAGCAGAAACGCGGCGGGGGAATATGGC
>CATZPU010000151.1 GCA_958422845.1 uncultured Lachnospiraceae bacterium
TTTTCCTTTTCTATTTATAATATAGCGTATAGGTAGGGAATTAAGGTTTTTGATACTAAAATAATAGGTGATTGCAATAATTTGAAGAAAAAAGTATAGTAGAATAAAATTCAAAAAGATGTTATAATAAGACATTGTAGCGAAACAAAGTTTTTTGGTAATCTAATGATGCACATTGCATGTGTCCTAAAGGGTGCGGATGAGGTAGTATCACTATGAAAAAGAAGAAAATGCGCTTAAAAGGAAAACTCAGGCTGTATATGAACTGGCCGCTTATCATGACGTTTTTACTCGTTGCGATGAATATATGGGTTTTAATGGTAGACCGGAAAGCAGCGTTTATCATGTTTATGTTTATCCTGATTTATCTGGCGATTGCGGGAGGATTGTATTTTTATAACAGATCGCTTATTTTAGCGGATTTGATTCAATTTTCCACGCAGTATAAGGGGATTGAAAATACGCTGTTAAAGGAACTTGCGGTTCCTTATGCGATCGCTCTTGAGGATGGACGTATTCTTTGGAAAAATGATGCGTTTTCAAAATTAACGCAAAGTTCAAGAAAAGAAAAATATCTGTACAGGATGATACCGGCTCTTACGACAAGTGTTTTTCCTAAAGACGACATGGAACATGTTGAGATGGAGGTGGAGTACTGTGACAGACACTATCAGGCAGAATTGCGCAGAGTATCGCTTCACGGCTTCAGCGACAAGGAAAAATTGTTACAGATTCCCGAGGAAGAGGAGTTTTTCGTAGCGGTATCCATGCAGGATGTAACAGAATTGAATGCGTATATCCGCGAAAATGAAGAGCAGCGGATGATCGCAGGGCTGATCTACATCGATAATTACGACGAGGTGATGGAGAGCGTTGAAGAGGTACGACAGTCGCTTCTGGTTGCTCTGATCGATCGAAAGATCAATAAATATATCGGCGATGTGGACGGTATTGTAAAGAAAATGGAGAAGGACAAATATTTTATTGTTCTTCGCAAATCTGCTTACAAAAAAATAGCGGAAGACCGTTTTTCGCTTCTTGAAGAAGTAAAGCAGGTTAATATCGGAAATGCCCGCTCGGCAACGTTAAGTATCGGACTTGGTCTGAATACGGCGACATATGCGCTTAGTTACCAGTATGCGCGTGTGGCGATCGACCTTGCCCTTGCGCGCGGAGGCGACCAGGCGGTGATAAAAGACTGCAGCGGAATCACTTATTTTGGCGGTAAGAAAGAACAGACTGCTAAAAACACCCGTGTAAAAGCCCGTGTAAAAGCAGAGGCTTTAAGAGAGTTTATCGTGACGAAAGACAGAGTTCTTGTCATGGGTCATAAGATTGCGGATCCGGATTCGTTCGGCGCTTGTATGGGAATTTACAGAGCGGCGGTCAGCCTTGAGAAGAAAGCTCATATTATCGTGAATACGGTGACAGAGTCGGTTCGGCCGCTTTATAATGAGATTGTGGAAAGTCCGGCGTATGAGGATGATATCTTTCTGACTTCAGATGAAGCTATGGATTATATTACGGATAATACGATGGTGATCGTAGTCGATACAAATAAGCCGCAGATGACAGAATGTCCCGAACTTTTGAGGCGTTCCAGAATGACTGCCGTTTTAGATCATCACCGTCAGAGCAGTACGGTAATCGCAAATGCAGTCTTATCTTATGTAGAACCGTATTCTTCATCTACATGTGAAATGGTAGCCGAAGTGCTTCAATATATCTCTGACAGTATCAAAATCCCGGCTGTCGAGGCGGAGTGCATGTACGCGGGAATTATGATCGACACAAGGAACTTTATGAACAGGACGGGAGTGCGTACGTTTGAAGCGGCGGCATTCCTTCGCCGCTGCGGTGCGGATATCACCCGGGTAAGAAAGATGTTCAGGGACGATATGGAATCATACAGAGCGAAAGCAGAGGCGATGAGGGAGGCTGAGGTTTATAAGAATCAGTTTGCGATCGCAGTCTGCCCGGGCGATATTGAAAGTCCGACGGTTCTTGCGGCGCAGACCGCAAACGAGCTTCTTGATATCAGTGGGATCAACGCGTCGTTTGTATTGACGGTTTATCAGGAAAAGATTTATATGAGTGCGCGTTCGATCGACGAGGTAAATGTGCAGATTATTGCCGAAAAGCTGGGAGGCGGAGGTCATATTAATTCTGCGGGAGCGCAGTTTGACCATACGAATATGGAAGAGGCGATCAGCACATTGAAAGAAACGATAGACGATATGATTGAGAAAGGAGATATATAGATGAAAGTTATTTTATTGGAAAATGTAAAATCTCTCGGGAAAAAAGGGGAGATCGTTAATGTGAACGACGGATACGCAAGGAATTTTATCTTGCCGAAAAAACTGGGCGTGGAAGCAACGGGAAAAAATCTGAATGATCTGAAACTTCAGAAAAATAACGAGAAAAAAGTGGCTCAGGAAAATCTTGACGCTGCGAAAGAACTTGCAGCGGAATTATCGGCAGGCAAAGTCGAGCTTGCGATCAAAGTCGGCGAAGGCGGAAGAACGTTCGGTTCTGTTTCCAGCAAAGAAATCGCGGTAGCGGTCAAAGATCAGATGCAGTTAGATATTGATAAGAAAAAAATCCAGTTGAAAGAGTCGATCAAGTCGCTTGGTACGCATATCGTGACAGTAAAACTTCATCCTGAAGTTTCGGCAGAGTTGAAAGTTGTTGTAAAAGAAGAAGCATAAGGAGTTCTCATGGAAAATATAGAAGCTGCCATGAAGCGGATACCGCCCCATAGTACAGAAGCCGAGCAGGCTGTACTTGGGGCGATGCTGATGAATAAAGATGCGATTACGGTCACATCGGAGATTTTGGCCGGACAGGATTTTTATCAGACGGCATATGGGATCTTATTCGACGCTATGACAGATCTGTTTAAATCGGGGCGTCCGGTAGATTTGATCACGCTTCAGGAATATTTAAAAACAAAAGACGTGCCTCCGGAAGTAAGCAGTATGGAATTTGCAAGAGATCTTCTCGTAGGAACTCAGACATCTGCCAACGTAAAATATTATGCGGAAATCGTAAAAGAAAAATCGGTTTTACGCAGTTTGATCAAACTTAACGAAGAGACGGCGAATGCGTGTTATCTTGAAAACGAGCCTCTTGATGAACTGCTTGAACGAACAGAGAAGCGAGTGTTTGAACTTGCGGAAAACGGGAATTCCCAGGAATACGTTCCGATAAAGCAGGTCGTATTAAACGCGCTGGATGTGATCGAAAAGGCGTCTAAGACGAAAGGAAATGTCACCGGAATACCGACAGGGTTCATCGACCTTGATTACAAACTGTCCGGTCTGCAAAGATCAGACCTTGTTCTTATAGCGGCGCGTCCGTCTATGGGAAAAACGGCGTTCGTGCTCAATATTGCGCAGCATGTAGCGTTTCGGCAAAATCTTGCGGTAGCGATCTTCAGTCTTGAGATGTCAAAGGAACAGCTTGTAAACCGTCTGTTTTCACTGGAATCGCATGTTGACGCACAGGTGCTGAGAAACGGAAACCTGACAGATACGGATTGGGAGAAACTGATCGAGGGAGCAGGCACGATCGGAAGCTCTCGTATGATCATAGACGATACGTCGGGTATCAGTATTTCGGAGATGCGCTCAAAATGTCGTAAATACAAATTGGAGCAGGGACTTGATCTGATCATCATCGACTATTTGCAGTTGATGAGCGGAAGCGGCGGACGTAAAAATGAAAGCCGCCAGCAGGAAATTTCGGAGATTTCACGATCGTTGAAAGGACTTGCCAGAGAATTGAACGTACCGGTGATCGCATTGTCTCAGTTGAGCCGTGCGGTTGAGCAGAGAACGGATAAAAGACCGATGCTTTCCGACCTTCGTGAATCGGGAGCAATCGAGCAGGATGCCGACGTATGTATGTTTATTTACCGTGATGATTATTATAATCCGGATACGGAGGATAAGAATATTGCGGAGATCATTATCGCAAAACAGAGGAACGGTCCCATCGGAACCGTCCGTCTTGCGTGGATGCCGCAGTATACCCGTTTCGGAAATGAACTGCGTCAGCAGCAGTGATTATGTAAATATGCTTTTTAATTTCATGATCGCGCCTGATTTAGAGGATTCTTTTCGCGCGGTCTGCTGTCTGCGGATGAGCATGTCCAGTTTGCGGAAATGTT
>CATZPU010000152.1 GCA_958422845.1 uncultured Lachnospiraceae bacterium
CATCAGTTCTACAGATGCGATCAAGGGTACATACCTTGACAACTATAAGGCGATCTGGGATCTGTACATCAATAATGCAACATGTGAGCCGTCTATGATCGCAAGCATGACAGGTGAAGATGCAGCGGCAGAGTTCGCACTCGGCGAGGCAGTATTCTACCAGAACGGTACATGGGCATACGGCGACATCAAGGACAACGAAGTAGCAGACGAGGATCTTGGCATGCTTCCGATCTACATCGGCGCTGAGGGCGAGGAGAATCAGGGACTTTGCACAGGTTCAGAGAACTACTGGTGTGTAAACGCAAAGGCTTCTGAGGAAGATATTCAGGCTACTCTTGATTTCATGAACTGGGTAGTTACAAGCGATACAGGACGCGCTTCACTTGCAAATGAGATGGGATTTGAGACACCGTTTACAACATTCACAGACGAGTACGGCGCAGAGAATCCGCTTCTCGACGCAGCAAACGAGTACATCGACGCAGGTAAGACTTCTGTAGCATGGTGCTTCACAACAATGCCGTCTGAAGAGTGGAAGAACGGCGTAGGCAGCGCACTTCTTGAGTATGCACAGGGCACAGGCGAATGGGACGGCGTCGTTACAGCATTCGTTGACGGATGGGCAGCAGAGATCGCAGCTACAAAATAACAGATCTATAAAACAACTGAAAAAATCAAAGTGAAATAAGAAAGGGATGCTGCACCACATGTACCCGAAGGAACAGTACCTGAAAGGGTAATGTCGGATACAGGGCAGCGTCCCTTTTTGAAAGAAAAGGAAGGATAAGGATATGAACAACCGATCTATGAAAAAATATGCTCCGGTATTTTTACTTCCTACCATGATCGCGTTTACGATCGGATTTATTGCTCCGTTTATACTGGGCGTATACCTTTCATTTTGTGAGTTTACTACGGTGACGGACGCGAAATTTGTAGGACTTAAAAATTATATCCGGTTCTGGAACGATCCAAGCGATGTATTTTTACATTCGCTGTGGTTCACTGCATTATTTACGATCGTGACAGTGCTTTTGATCAATATACTGGCATTTGCAGTGGCGCTTGCCCTGACAAAGAAGATCAGGGGAACGAATCTGTTCCGTACGGTGTTCTTTATGCCGAACCTGATCGGCGGGCTGGTGCTCGGATACGTGTGGCAGCTTCTGTTAAACGGTATTCTGGCACAGTTCCAGAGAAATCTGAAATACGACGAGATATACGGCTTTATCGGTCTGGTGATCCTGATGTGCTGGCAGCAGATCGGTTACATGATGATCATTTATATTTCGGGAATCCAGAATATTCCGGGTGAGCTGATTGAGGCGGCGAAGATCGACGGAGCCACACCGCGACAGATCTTAAAGAATGTGACGATCCCGATGGTGATGCCGTCTATTACGATCTGTACGTTCCTGACGCTTACGAACTCGTTTAAGCTGTTCGACCAGAACTTAGCGCTTACCGACGGCGATCCGTCGAAGATGTCGGAGATGCTGGCGCTCAATATCTACAATACATTTTATGGCAGAAGCGGCTGGGAAGGCGTCGGTCAGGCTAAGGCTGTGATCTTCTTCCTGCTCGTGGCGGCGATCGCACTGATACAGAATTATCTTACGAGATCGAAGGAGGTGCAGCAGTAATGAATGCAAGAAAAGCAAAGCACGGATGGATCTGGACGCTGTTTTTTTCTGTGATGTCCGTACTGTGGGTATTTCCGATCGTGCTCGTATTTATCAACTCCTTTAAAAAGAAGGCATATATCAGCCGCGCGCCGTTTCAGATACCGCAGGGCAAGATGTATGTCGGATGGGACAACTACATAAACGGTATTGAAAAGACGAATCTGATCGAGGCGTTTGGCTGTTCCGTATTTATTACGGTATTTTCCGTAGCGGCGATCATTCTGTTCTGTTCGATGACGGCATGGTATATTTCAAGGGTAAAGACGAAGGTGACAAACACGATCTATTACTTGTGCCTGTTTTCGATGATCGTGCCGTTCCAGATGGTTATGTATACGCTTTCTAAGATTGCAAATATGCTGAAGCTCGGCAATCCGGTGGGAATCGTGATCGTGTATCTGGGCTTTGGAGCGGGGCTTTCCGTATTCATGTTCGTGGGATTTTGCAAGTCTATCCCGATCGAGATCGAGGAGGCTGCCATGATCGACGGCTGCAATCCTTTGCAGACATACTTCCGTGTCGTTCTTCCGATCATGAAGCCGACCTGTGTGACGGTAACGATCCTGCAGGCGATGTGGATCTGGAACGACTATCTGCTTCCGTCTCTTGTGCTTGACCAGAAGAGGTGGAAAACGATCCCGATGGCAGTCCAGTATCTGAAAGGCGGATACGGTTCTGTCGATATGGGAGCGATGATGGGAACGCTTGTGATTGCGATCATTCCGATCATTATTTTCTATATCGCATGCCAGAAGTATATCATCGAGGGCGTAGTGGCAGGAGCAGTAAAGGGCTGATGAGATGACGGGAGAAGATATGAGACAGACAGGGGGATACTTATGAGAACGAGCGGAATTTTACTTCCTATATCCAGTCTGCCCTCTCCGTACGGAATAGGCTGCTTCTCCAAAGAAGCGTATGAATTTGTAGACAGACTAAAAGCTGCGGGGCAGACTTACTGGCAGATACTTCCCCTCGGACCGACGGGATTCGGTGATTCGCCGTATCAGTCATTTTCCGCATTTGCGGGCAATCCGTATTTCATCGATCTCGATACGCTGTGCGGGGAAGGGCTGCTGATGCCCGAAGAGTATCAGGAGCTTGACTACGGCGATGACGCGTGCAGTGTAGACTATGCAAAACAGTACAAAGTACGCTTTCGCGTTTTGAAGCTTGCATACGACAGGGCGCAGCTTGAAGAGGACGAATCGTTTGCCAGATTTTGTGAGGAAGAGTCGTACTGGCTTGAGGATTACAGCCTCTATATGGCGGTAAAGAGACATTTTTGTGGAAAAAGCTGGGAGCAGTGGGACGAGGATATCCGGCTTTGCGATCCGGATGCAGTAGAACGATACAGGAAGCTGTGCAGTGAAGAGATACGGTTTTATAAGTTTTTGCAGTATGAATTTATGAAGCAGTGGAAAAAGCTCAAGGCGTACGCAAATGAGAACGGAATAAAGATCATCGGGGATATACCGATCTACGTGGCGTTTGACAGTGCGGACGGCTGGGCAGATCCGGAGATGTTCCAGTACAATGAAGAGCGCAGGCCAACGATGGTGGCAGGCTGTCCGCCGGATGCGTTTTCTGCGGACGGACAGCTCTGGGGCAATCCGCTATATGACTGGGATTACCATGAACGGACGGGATATGCGTGGTGGATCAGACGGATGGAGCACTGCTTTAGGCTGTATGACGTCGTGCGTGTCGATCATTTCCGCGGGTTTGACGAGTATTATGCGATTCCCTACGGGGATAAGACGGCAGCGGGCGGCTGCTGGAAAAAGGGGCCGGGGATGAAGCTGTTTGACGCTCTGCGCGGTCATTTCGGCACTGTGCCGATCATTGCGGAAGATCTCGGTTATCTGACAGACAGCGTGATGAAGCTTGTGGAGGATACGGGCTATCCGGGCATGAAGGTCATGGAGTTCGCATTTGACTCAAGAGAAGCGGGCGACTATATGCCCTACAACTATACGCATAATTGCGTCGTATATACGGGAACGCACGACAATCAGACGCTTGCCGCGTGGTATGACGAATTAAGCGAAGCGGACAGGGCTCTGGCGGCGGAGTATCTGCATATTACGGATGAGGATCGGGAAGAGACGGTATGGGCGTTTATCCGGCTTACGCTTTCCAGTGTCGCCGATACGGCAGTGATCCCGATGCAGGATTATCTCTGTCTTGGCGGCGAGGCGAGGATGAATCATCCTTCCACGCTTGGGACAAACTGGAAGTGGCGGATGAAAAAAGACGTCTGGACAGATGAGCTGACGGACAGGATACAAAGAGCATGTAAGGTATACGGACGGTCAGCAAAATAGGAGGTATTTTGTAACAGTTCAGCCATTACGCCGCAGACACGTCCTACGGACTCCTCGCTGCTTCGCAGCTCCAGTCTGCGCCTATGGCAGAGTGCCATATGTCAAAAAATGCGGATACTGTTCTGAAAGCAAGCTCTCTCACAGTATCCGCATTT
>CATZPU010000153.1 GCA_958422845.1 uncultured Lachnospiraceae bacterium
GAACATCACAAGGAAATTCGCTTTTATTTTCCGACTGCATACTTTCTTTTGCATCAGCCTTATTGCTCCGGCTGCGCCGATCCTCTGAATCTCAACTTATCCTGTCTGTCTCTCATGTAAAAATATTCGCACAGACTGCTGCAAGATTCGCTCCCATATGGAATAATACAGGGAACAGGATGCTGCCTCCACGCTCCATCACAACCGCCAGAGCCACCGCCATCGGAAAGGCAAAGATCATCTGGATCGGATTTCCGTGATAAAGAGCAAACAGCAGAGCAGAAAGCAATACAGATACTTTCACGGGAAAAAAACGCTTCATCCTTTCGTATATCAGCCCCCGAAAAATAAGCTCCTCCGCCAGAGGCACAAGAAGTCCAAGCCCCACAAGCTGCACTGCTGCCTGAGCCGCTAAAAGCGACTCCTGCGCCGCATTGGAAAAATATTCCTGAATACGGAACAGATTCAAAACTCCGCTCCACACAAAGTTCAGCACGCCTCCTGCCGCAAAACAGAAAATCCCATATGCAATGCGCCAATTTCTGCCGCGTTTTTGCTCCTGCCGCTTCCACGCTCTGTCCCTGCCATAGCTCCACAAAGCGACGGGGATCACGAGAAGCGCCGTCAGCGCCGTAGCTGACGTCACATCCATGCGTCCGGCAGAGAATGACGCCACAACCCCCGATACTGCCATGTGCAAAAGAAGCGGCGTCACCATTGAAAAAAATCCATTCATACTGACTCCTTATACTATCACAGGCTGCTGCGGACGGTATCAAAAAATCCCACCCTGCAGCAGCCCGTGCCGAATTCTCTTATTCACTGTGAGGAATGACCGGAACCTCCAGTGAAACAATTTTCCATGCTCCATCCGCAAAGGACATCACAAATTTCGCTGTATTGTCACCAGAACGCTCGCCTGTCTGCTCCTGCTGTACAGGCGTGCCGTCTTCGAGCACCTCGCCCGTGTCCTCCATAACATCCTCCCGTACAACGTAATGATAAGAAAATGTCATCTCCACTTCGATCGCACCGTTTTCGTTCTCTGTAAATACTGCATCCTTAAACTGTGCCGAAAAGTCTGAGATTCCTGCATTCTTAAAGACTCTTCCGTCCTGATGCAGTACGCTTCCCTGATCCTTGACAAATTTTTTAGCATCTTTTTTACAGCCGTCAAATATCTCGCCAAGGTCTCCCTTTTCATTCTTTGCCGCAGCCGCGTAAAGCTGCTTAAGCGCTTTTACTCCCAGTTCCTTGCACGTATCCTGTGCAGAAGCTTTGAGCGTCATCTTTTCCGTGTAATCCACGCTCTTTTCTGATGTGTCGAGCGTCGTATTAACCGACTCAAATGCCGGATGACGCACCGTCACGCTGATCTCTCCGGGCAGAAGACTCGGAATCTCATAGCAGTCATAAGACGGCGCCACCCCGTCGCGCACGATCCAGTCCGCCTCTGCCTTCGCACTATCGAGATAAAGCTGTGCATCTCTCGGTACTGTGATCCGGAAATCCTTTACCATACAGTGCTGCGCCATGATCTTCCACGTATCAAAAACGCCAAGCACAGCCGTTTCCTGTCTGCGCGCCGTAAATGCTTCCTCTGCCTTTGTCTCTCCTGCCGCATCAAGGAATTTCACACGGTAATCAATAAATTCATTGCCCTCATTATCGCGGCGTTTCTCCTGCTCCTCCATCTTAAAAGAAGAGTAAAGGCTGTACTTCTTTGCTTTCAGAGCCTCTTCATATTCCTTCTGCGTCAGTTTGTCCTCTGACTGATCTAAAAGTGCGTATGCTTTTTTTACATCATTCTCGATCAGGCAGGTCATGTATTTATCTGCCGCATATTCCGGCGTGCTCTGCCTGTAAGCGCGAAAGCCGGCTGCACCGCCGCCTGCCACCGCTACGATAAGCAGAAAAATAATCGATTTTATCAATACTCTCTTCCATACTTTCATGTCCATACCTCCCCTAATTTCCTGCCAGTGCGGCTTCATAATTCAGGATAACTTCAAGGTTTGCTTCCTCGTAGTCATTCAGGTAATCAAACATGTTCGCATCAAAGTCCTCCGGCGCATAGGTCGGCACATACCACGACTTCTGACTGAAATAATCGCGCAGATCCTGAGACTTGAAAATACGTCCGTTCAGCGCAAAAATCTCATTACGGATCAGACGAAGCTGCCCCGCATCGTAATTATAAAGCTCGCTTTCATCAATATAACGGCTGCTGATGCCCCAAATGATCACATCAGAAGGCGTCTGCGCATCACCGGAGCTGCCGGAACCATCGCTGCTGCCGCTGTCGGAGCCGTCACTGCTGCCTGAACCGCTGCTGCCACCGGAACCGCCTGTGCTTCCCGATCCGCTGCCGGAGCCGTCGCCGTGTATATAATCGCCGTTGCCCGGATCCTGTATCTCGATCGACTGTCCCGAATTTCCGTCCCATGAGCCATTGCTGCCAGAGCTTCCGTCCCATGAGCCGCTTCCGTCAGAGCTTCCGTCCCATGAACCGCTTCCGTCAGAACTTCCGTCCCACGAACCGCTGTCATCAGAGCTTCCATCCCATGAACCGCTTCCGTCAGAGCCTGTATCGTCACTCCAGTCACCGGCGCCCTCATCAGAAATCCCGCCTGCCTCATCGGTATTGACCGGATTTCCCTGTTCATCTGTCTCAGCCTGCGCATCCTTTTCTTCTGTCTGTTTTTCCGTCTCCACTCCCTTAATGATATTGCCGGAAGCAGTCACGGTAAACGGATCAGTCTCGTACACTCTCGTCTCGCTCTTTTCCGGAGCGATCGTCTCTTTTGTCTCTGTTCCCGATCCTCCCTCAGACGTAGCCGGAGCAAGTACCGGAAGACCATTCGTCATCACAAAATCAGCCGTAAAAAAAGATGCTCCTGCTGCCAGTACGCAGCCTGCTATAAATCCACTGTTTCGTTTTAATACATTTTTTTTCTTTCCCATTATTGATCATTTCACCCCTTTACGGGGCATCATAGCACAATTGTCGAAAAAAGTCTATGAAAACTATTTCCTGCCGCCTGTATTCTTTCCTGATGACAGCACGTACGATACGGCTGTCACCCCAAACACCGCAATGCCGAAGATCAACAGAGCCGTCCCCTCCGGCGTTCTGTTCACACTGCTGCTTAAGGCTGCCGACAATCGCCCTGCCGTCAGACCTCCCGCATCGCCCTGTGAAGCCTGCATTTTTGTTTTCTGTATGCGCCGCACAGCAGGAATCCTGTTTTTATTTTTCGTTTTTCTGCTTACCCGCTCTGCCTGTTCCAGCTCCTGCGCACTTGCTCTCACCTTTTCATATTTCGGCACTTTCTGCACATTTTCCCCGACAAATACCGGAATCTCCCGACTCCAATACGTATTTCCGGCTCCATCCTGCAAAAAGACCTGCAGCGTCTGCCACTCGTCTGACTCCTCCAGAGAAACTCTGATCGTCTCCGTTCTGCCCAAAAACTCCTCCCGCGTAAGGATCAGCTCACTGTTTCGGTAGACCTTCATACTTTTTATGCCGGTATTATCCTCCGGCGTCAGACAGGCTGTCACCGTCTTTTCCCTATAAATCTGATTTTCTTCAATTCCGGTGATCACACACTCCGGCGCAGTCCGGTCAAGGACGAAGGCGACCTGCTTTTTCTGGATTCCCGTATCGCTTTTATTATTCGCCTGATCTCCCGACGCCAGAAGCAGCTCGTAAATCCCCTCTTTCTCAAAATATTCCGCCGGAATCGTATAACAATATTGCTTCCATGAATCCCTGCTTCCCTGCATCGTTACAAAATAATCCTTATCCTTCACAAGGCTTTGCAGCTCGCCGTCACGTCTGCAATAGATCTGTGACTCCCCGACATAGTCAATATTTGTCTCATAGAACACGATCGGAATCGCTTTTGAGAGAAAATAACTTTTGAGCTTCTTTCCGGTATCCTCTGACAGTTCATAGACAGAACCGTATCTGTTCACAGAAAAACCGATCTCTTTTTCTGTCCTGTTGCCTGACATATCTTCTGCCCTTACGCACAGCCGGTATACATCATCGTATCCTTTTTGAGCCGGAAAATCGAAAAACTCTATCACCGCTTTGTCACGCATTTCTTTTTTCCTGTTCACCGCAGGCG
>CATZPU010000154.1 GCA_958422845.1 uncultured Lachnospiraceae bacterium
CGACGGCAAAGATATATACGAGGGCAGTCTCGTTTATGAAGGCACGGAGTACGAATTTGAACTCAACGCAAAGGACGGACAGATTCTCGAATGGAGCGAGGAGCGTTATTGACAGACAGATATATGGAGTCGGAAATTGAGGCGGCTTTTATAGGCAGACAGGATTTTGGAGGCAGATGATTATGAGAATACTCGTTGCAGAGGATCAGAAAGATATGAACCGGCTGATCAGTGCGCGGCTTACAGCAGAAAACTACAGCGTGGACTCCTGCTTTAACGGTGAAGAGGTGTTTGATTATCTCGCGTGCGCGCAGTACGATGCGATCATACTTGATGTGATGATGCCTGTCATGGACGGACTTCAGGTACTAAAAAAGCTTCGTCAGGGAAATGATCAGACACCGGTGCTTTTACTGACTGCAAAAGACGGCATCGAAGACCGCGTAAGGGGACTTGATGCGGGAGCAGACGATTACCTCGTGAAGCCGTTTGCTTTTGAAGAACTGCTCGCGCGTATCCGCGTCATGCTCAGAAAACCTATAACCGTAAAGACAAACGTAGGCAGGGTAGGAGATCTGGAAGTACACTTTGATACGCAGCAGGTATTGCGGGGAGGCAGGGAAATAAAACTTTCCGGTAAAGAGTTTTCTCTCCTGCGCTATATGGTGCAGAATGCAGGAACAGTGCTTTCAAGGGAAAGACTGGAACAGCATATCTGGAATTATGATTTTACGGGCGGCTCTAATGTGATCGACGTATATATCCGGTATCTGCGCAAAAAAATAGACGAAGGGCATGAGCAGAAGCTGATTCATACTGTGCGCGGTTCGGGGTATGTGCTGCGGGAGTAAGCGGTCGGACAGAGAAGAAACTACAGACAGGACATGGCAATAGGGAGAAAATATGCAAAGATTATCTTTAAAAGTAAAGCTGACACTTTTGTATACGATCATGATGACAGCTGTGACATGCAGTGTGCTCGCGCTTCTTTTCTCCCTGAGCGGAAAGGAGCTGCTTGCGGGCGTACAGGGGAAGCTCGAACAAAAGGTTTCGGAAGCCGGAGAAGATATTGAGTGCGACAATGGGAAGCTGCGTTTTGACGCAGACCTTCTCAGCCTCGAACACGGCGTATATTTGTCGGTGTACGATGCGGACGGTTATCTTTTGTACGGTAAGGTACCGTATGGATTTGATAATTCTGCTGTGTTTGAGGATGGAACCGTTCGGGAATACAGTGCAGACAGTATGGACTTTTACATGATGGACTTGTTTTACCATGTGGAGGACTACGGCTCTGTCGTGATCCGCGGAGTTACCTCGATCACTGACGCAGAGGCGAGCTTTCGTTTTGCGATCCGTCTGGCAGCGATACTTATGCCGCTGCTCACCGTGCTTACAGCAGTTACAGGCTATCTGATGACGCGCAGGACGCTGCGTCCCGTCAGCAGTGTGACTGAGACAGTGCAACGGATACAGGAGGACGGCGATCTCTCAAGAAGAGTATCCCTTGGAAAAGGAAACGATGAGATATATCGAATGGCAGATACCTTTGACCGGATGCTCGATCAGGTAGAAGCAGGCTTTCACAGGGAGCAGCAGTTTGCTTCCGATGCCTCGCATGAGTTGCGTACACCGGTAGCGACGATGCTTCTGCAATGTGAAGAGCTGTTAAAAAATGATGCACTGGATGCGCAGACACGCGGCGGAATTGAATTTTTGCAGCAGAAGTCGGTTCAGCTTTCTCAGATCATCTCCCAGCTTCTTTTTCTTACACGCGCCGATCAGGGACGTCAGAAACTTTCGATGGAGCGATTTGATTTTAGTGAATTGACGGCGATGGTCTGCGAGGAAGCCGAGAGTCTGGCGCAGGATACAGACAGCGCATCCGGAATCTCGATCGAGACGCAGATTGAACGCGATCTGTATATTTGGGGCGATGAGACGCTTCTGATGCGTTTTTGGATGAATCTGCTGCAAAATGCGATCACTTACGGCAGATCAGGCGGGCATATCCGCGTGACGGTACAGAAAGGGATCGGACGGATTGAGGGAAGTATCCGCGATGACGGAATCGGGATCAGCGAAGAGGATCTTCCACATATCTGGGAACGTTTTTATCAGGCAGATACGTCGAGGACAAGAGAAAACAACTCCGGTCTGGGGCTTTCCATGGTGAAATGGATCGTAAAAGAACATGGGGGAGAGATCAGCGTCAGGAGCAGGATCGGAGAGGGGACGGAGTTTGCGTTCTGGTTTCCGGAGGGGTGAATGTTCATATCGGCTTTTTTGGCTGATGTTAAAGAACGAGATATCTTGCAGGAAGTACTCATTTGGGGTAAAATAAAACAGGTATAGTAGAATTTTTCCTGTAACAGTTAAGATCGACGATCTTAGAGGAGGATATACATTTATGGGAATGTTTGTAAATCCTGATAACAGTGCTTTTCAGAAAGCTTTAAATTCCAAAATATACGTGGATAAGACCGATTTTCTGAAAATTATGAATGATCTGATTGATACAGAGCAGTGCTGTATTTGTCATAGTCGTCCGCGGCGTTTTGGAAAATCAATTACTGCAAATATGCTGACTGCATATTACAGCTGCGGCTGCGATTCGCGCCAGATGTTTCAAGGGTTGAACATCAGCAGGGAGGATACGTTTGAGGAACATCTAAATAAATATGATGTGATACGGTTGGATATTCAGTGGTTTCTTGCACCGTCAAAGCCGCTGGAAACTGTAGTGCAGCGAATCGAAGCAAACGTGTTGAAGGAATTAAGAGAGTATTATACTGACACGCTGAAGGAGCAGCATCTTTCACTCGCAGAAGCGCTTGGTGCAATCAATGAAGCGACAGGAAAAAAATTTATTGTTATTATAGATGAATGGGATGTACTGATCCGTGATGAGGCAGAGGATACAAAGATCCAGAAAGAGTATATCGATTTTCTCAGAAGTTTATTTAAAGGAAGTCATGCAACGGAATTTTTGCATCTTGCATATCTGACAGGAATTCTTCCGATTAAACGTACGAAAACACAGTCGGCGCTTAATAATTTTGAAGAGTATACGATGCTGTCACCGGCAGACTTTGCTCCGTATATCGGGTTTACAGAACGCGAAGTGACAGGGCTGTGTGCAAGTTATCAAATGGATTTTGAAAAGGTAAAGCGTTGGTATGACGGATACTTATTAGGTACAGAACACATATACAATCCTAAAGCGGTTGTCAGTGTGATGATGCGAAAGGAATATCAAAGTTATTGGTCGCAGACCGGTACTTATACGTCGATCTTACCGCTGATCAATATGGATTTTGATGGGCTGCGGACATCAATCATCCGGATGCTTTCAGGTGCGGAAGTAGAGGTGTCTGCTTATACATTCCAGAACGACATGGTTTCATTTCAGAATAAAGACGACGTACTTACGGCTCTGATTCACTTGGGGTATTTGGCATATGATCAGAAAAGAAGTGTCGCTTTTATTCCCAATGAGGAAATCAGACAGGAGTTTCTTGCTGCAACGCGCGAGACGAAGTGGAATGATCTGTTGGAATTCCAAAGAGAGTCAAAGACATTATTGGATGCGACGCTTGATCGGGAGACAGAGACGGTGGCGGAGCAGATTGAAAAAATCCATACACAGTTTGCCTCTTCCATTCAATATAATGATGAAAATTCCCTCAGCAGTGTGCTGACGATTGCCTATCTGTCTGCAATGCAGTATTATTTTATACCAATAAGGGAAATGCCGACAGGAAGAGGATTTGCAGATTACGTGTTTTTGCCGAAACCGAATTATGCGGCAGACATTCCGGCGCTTTTGGTAGAACTGAAATGGAATGAAAAGGCAGAGACTGCTCTGCAGCAGATCAAGGACAAGAAGTATGTGCAGGCATTTGCTAATTATACAGGAAAGATTTTGCTGGTGGCTATTTCGTATAGTAAGAAAAGTAAGGAGCATACGTGTGTTATTGAAGAATATGTGGTTTGATCTGATGAATTGGGAGAAAGGTGTTTTGAAATAATTGTAATGAAATCAAAAGCTGGGGGTGCTACGGCAGCCTCAGCTCTTGTTGTGTCACAGTAAAAATAAACCCCCTGCTATGCAGGGGGAGAGCAGATCTTTAG
>CATZPU010000155.1 GCA_958422845.1 uncultured Lachnospiraceae bacterium
AAGAAAGCCTTGTCTTTGAGGACGTTCCGATGGGGATACTCGCAGGTAAATCAGCCGGAATGACGGTGTGCGCCGTTGCGGACAATTTTTCCAAAGACCAGCGCGGACAGATACGGCAGCTTGCCGATTATTATATTGAGTCTTATGATGAAATTTTGAATCATACGTATGAGGAGCTTTCATGAACAGAACATTTCTGCCTGTGACGAAACAGGATATGACAGAACAAAATATCGAACAGCTTGATTTTGTATACGTGACGGGAGATGCGTACGTCGATCACCCGTCGTTTGGACATGCGATCATCAGCCGCCTGCTGCAGGCACATGGGTACACGGTCGGCATAATACCGCAGCCTGACTGGCGCGATGAAAAAAGCGTGCAGAAGCTTGGAAAGCCGCGGCTTGGCTTTCTTGTGACAGCCGGAAACATGGATTCCATGGTAAATCACTATTCCGTCTCAAAGAAGAAACGGAAAAAAGACGCATACACTCCGGGAGGAGTGATGGGGATGCGTCCCGACTATGCCGCAGTGGTCTACTGCAATCTGATCCGGCGCGCATATAAGGACGTACCGATCATCGTCGGAGGAATCGAGGCGAGCCTGCGGCGCCTTGCGCACTATGATTACTGGTCGGATTCTCTGAAGCGTTCTATTTTGATGGACTGCGGAGCCGACCTGATCTCTTATGGAATGGGCGAGCGTTCGATCGTAGAGATCGCGGACGCGCTCAATACGGGGATGAATGTAGCAGATATTACGTTTGTGGACGGTACGTGCTACAGAACGAAGCATCTCGAAAATGTCTATGATTATGAGCTGCTGCCGGATTACGATGAGCTGTGCCAAAATAAGCGCAGCTACGCGGAGAGCTTTTATAAACAGTACTGCAATACCGATCCGTTTGCCGGAAAGAGACTCGTAGAGCCGTACCGCACGGTATACGTTGTCCAGAATCCTGCCGCAAAACCGCTGTCCGTGCAGGAGATGGATGATATTTACGATCTGCCGTATTGCAGGACGTATCACCCGATGTACGAGGAACAGGGCGGGATACCTGCGATAGAAGAGGTAAGATTCAGCCTTGTGAGCAACCGCGGCTGCTTCGGCGGCTGTAATTTCTGCGCTTTGACCTTTCATCAGGGGAGGATCATTCAGACGCGCAGTCATGAGTCGATCGTAAAAGAGGCGCAGATGATCACGCAGGAGCCTGATTTTAAGGGATATATCCATGACGTAGGAGGACCTACGGCGAATTTCAGGCAGCCGTCGTGCGAGAAGCAGCTTACCATGGGCGTGTGCAAGAACAGGCAGTGTCTTTTTCCGAAGCCGTGTCCGAACCTTCGCATAGACCACAGAGATTACGTGGAGCTTCTGCGAAAGCTTCGGCAAATACCGAAAGTCAAGAAGGTATTTATCCGGTCGGGTATCCGCTTCGATTACCTGATCTGCGATAAGTCCGATACGTTCTTTCAGGAGCTTGTAAAATATCACATAAGCGGTCAGCTGAAAGTAGCGCCGGAGCATGTGTCGGACCGTGTGCTTGTGATGATGGGAAAACCGGAGCACCGTGTTTACGAGCAGTTTACGAAAAAATATCACCGGATGAACGAAGCGTGCGGGATGAAGCAGTATCTTGTGCCGTATCTGATGTCATCGCATCCGGGATGCACGATGAAAGAAGCGGTGGAGCTTGCCTGCTACCTGCGCGATATTAAGCATATGCCGGAGCAGGTGCAGGATTTTTATCCGACGCCGTCTACGATCTCGACCTGCATGTATTATACGGGGCTTGATCCGCGGACGATGAAGCCTGTATACGTGGAGAAAGACCCGCATAATAAGGCGATGCAGCGTGCGCTGATCCAGTACAGAAAACCGGAAAATTATTATCTTGTCGCGGAGGCGCTCAAAAAGGCAGGGCGCGAGGATCTGATCGGCTTCGATGCAAAATGCCTGATCCGTCCGCGCACCATGCGGGGCGCAGGAGAGCAGGGCGGCACATATCGGGGACAGAGATCGTCCGGAGGTTCTTATGCAGGCAGGAAAGCATCATCAGGCAGCGCTTATGTAAGACAGAGCGGTTCTGCCGCGGGAAAGAACGGGCAGTTACCGGACGGCAGAAGAACAGGACGGAAAAAGAAAACGATCCGCAACATTCATAAGAAAAAATAAGCAGGGGAGCTTACAGAGGAAAAAACATGAAGAAAGTAAAAAAAGGAACATACGGTTATATCAAATATCAAAAGATCAGGACATTTATTATCACTTTTATACTGTTTCTGATCCCGCTTGTTATTTACGCGACAGGGTACATTCAGACAAAGACGAGACTTAATCTGTTTACGATCGTGGCTATTCTCGGCTGTCTTCCGGCGTGCAAATCGCTCGTAGCGCTGATTATGATCATGATGCAGAAATCGGTTCCGCAGGATATTTATGAGCAGGCAAAAAAGGCAAACGGCGATCTCGTTGCCGGATACGAGCTTGTGTTTACTGCGTACGAGCATACGACTCCGGTCAATACGCTGATTATCTGCGGCGATCAGATCGTCTGCTATACGCCGGACGAAAAGACAGATACGGCGTATCTTGAAAAGCATATTACGCGGATCTTAACGGTCAACGGTTTTCCGTCCGTGCAGGTAAAGGTGATGAAGGATCTCAAAAAATATCTTCAGCGCGCCGGAGAGATCAGGAGCAGGCAGGAGCATTTCCGTGAGGATATTGAGTTCACACCGGACGAGCGGTATCCGGAGCTGTCGCGTGAGGAGCTTATTTTCCATACGCTGCTTGCGATCTCTTTGTAAAGCTTTGGTCTGTATCGTACAGATCAGCGGGAGACCGCATCTATAAGGACAGAGGAGCGATATAGGACAGGCATAGGATATGAAAGAAATACATATTACTTCAAATGAGGCAGGGCAGCGCCTCGATAAGCTGCTCGCAAAATATTTAAAAGAAGCGCCGAAGAGCTTTCTCTATAAGATGCTGCGGAAGAAGAACATTACCTTAAACGGGAAAAAAGCGCAGGGAAACGAACCGCTTAGCTGCGGAGACTGCGTCCGTCTTTTCCTTGCCGACGAGACGATTGAAAAGTTTCGCGGCGTTTCCGTGGCGTCACAAAGTGAAAAAGCAGTGCGCAGGGAGCGCGGGAAAAACCATCAGGTACAGCTTGATGTGATCTATGAGGACGATCATATTATTCTGATCAATAAGCCTTCCGGAATGCTTTCACAAAAGGCGCAGCCGCAGGACGTCTCTCTTGTCGAATATCTGACGGACTATCTTTTACAGACAGGAAGCCTGACGGCGGAGCAGTTAGAGCTTTTTCGTCCGGCAGTGTGCAACCGGCTGGATCGGAATACCTCCGGTATCGTGATCGCCGGAAAGAGTCTTGCAGGGCTTCAGGAGATGAGCAGGCTGTTAAAAGAGCGCACGGCGCGCAAGTTTTACCGCTGTATTGTAAAGGGTGAGATGTCGGGAACGCAGTATCTTGGCGGGTATCTCGTAAAAGACGGGAAAACGAACACGGTCACTGTCTCGAAGCTTCCGCATGGTAAGGACGATAAGCGGATCGAGACACAGTACAGAACGCTTGCATCATCCGGCGGACTTTCTCTTCTCGAAGTACATCTGATCACCGGACGCAGCCATCAGATACGCGCGCATCTTGCGTCGATCGGTCATCCGCTCCTTGGAGATACGAAGTACGGAGATGCCACACTGAATAAAAAATACAGGGATTCGCACGGTATCCGTTCGCAGATGCTTCATGCGTACCGGCTGGAGTTCCCAAGAATGGCAGGCGAGCTTTCGTATCTCTCAGGAAAAGTATTTCGCGCGCCGATGCCGCAAGAATACAGCGCGCTTATTGCGTGGAAAGATGAGGAGGAGTGACATGGCGACCTGGAATACGAGAGGGCTGCGCGGTTCGACGCTTGAGGAGCTGATCAACCGCACGAACGAGGTATATCTGGAGAAAGGTCTTGCCCTGATACAGAAGATACCGACGCCGATCACTCCTATTAAAATAGACAAAGAAAGCCGTCATATTACGCTTGCATATTTTGAACAGAAAAGTACGGTTGATTATATCGGTGCGGTACAGGGGA
>CATZPU010000156.1 GCA_958422845.1 uncultured Lachnospiraceae bacterium
GTAACGATATAATCAGCGACACGGTTCTTCATGAGGTTCATCGGAATCATTGAAAACTGGAGACTTGCGCCGCCCTGCAAAAACAGCACCCTGTAATTATCCGGAATCTGCATAAGCTCACGCAGATCAGCCTCCGTCTCATGGATCAGGTCATCGAACATTTTTGAGCGGTGGCTCATCTCCATCACAGACATGCCGCATCCTCTGTAATCCAGCATTTCCTCCTGTGCTTCTCTTAGTACCTCCTCCGGCAATACTGCCGGACCTGCTGAAAAATTGTAAACTCTGCCCATTTTTTCATCCTCCTCTTTTCTCACCTTTTTCACTGCTTTAGGCGGCTACGCTGCATACTCCTGTCTGACAAAAGACTGCGCCTCATCCGCCCGAAACAGTCTCTCCATATACGAGGGGGTGTTGCAAAATACATCCGGCGGTACCCTTTCGGGTGATTTTCCTCCGAAAACTAAGATGTTTTCTGCGGAAAACACACCGAAAATCCACCGGAATCAGTATTTTTCAACACCTCCTGCTGTCAAAATATTACGTTACTGTATATCGTCCTGATCGAATACGGTATCGATCGGCTGTCCTGCCGCTACCATCGGGAATACTTTGTCATCGCAGTCGATCACACAGTCGATCACGACCGGACGCCCCAGTGAAAGCGCCTTCTCAAGTGCGGGCGCAAGCTCTTCCTTCTTTGTCACGCGCATGCCCACAGCGCCCATCGCTTCTGCAAGCTTCACAAAATCGACGGAATCATTCAATACAGTCGCAGAGTAGCGTTTTTCATAAAACAGCGTCTGCCACTGACGTACCATACCGAGCACATGATTATTGATAACGACCTGAATGATCGGGATATTGTAGCGCGCAGCCGTCGCGATCTCATTCATATTCATTCGGAAACAGCCGTCGCCTGCAATGTTGACCACCGTCTTATCCGGATTTGCAACCTTCGCGCCGATCGCCGCGCCGAGACCGTAGCCCATCGTGCCAAGTCCTCCCGATGTAAGAAGTGTACGCGGCTTCGGATACTTATAGTACTGTGCCGCCCACATCTGATGCTGACCTACCTCAGTAACGATGATCGCGTCTCCGTTTGTCTGTCTGTAGATCTCCTCGACGATATACGGACCGCTCAGTCCCTCTTCATTGTACTTAAGCGGATACTTTTCCTTCAGTGCTCTGATCTCGTCATCCCACTCGTCATGTCTGTGCTCTTCCAGTCTCGCATTGAGTCTCTGGAGCACCTCTTTCACATCTCCGATGACTGCCGCATCTACCATGATATTTTTATTGATCTCGGCTGCATCGACATCGATCTGAACGATCTTCGCTTTCTTTGCAAAGGAAGACGCCTGACCGACTACACGATCGCTGAAGCGCGCGCCTATCACAACAAGCAGGTCACTCTTCGTAACGCCGAGATTCGCAGCCTTTGTTCCATGCATACCTACCATTCCGGTGTACAGGTCGCTCTTTCCGTCAAATGCACCTTTTCCCATCAGGGAATCAGCGACCGGAGCGTGGATCTTCTGTGCAAATTCCTGTAGTTCCTCCTGCGCGCCGGAGATCACTGCACCGCCGCCTACGAGTATAAACGGTCTCTCTGCCTCGCTGATCAGAGATACCGCAGCGTCAAGATCAGCCTCTTTGATATATTCCGTACTTCTTACAACAGGCTCCGGCTTTTTCGGCTCATACTCCGCGGTCCCTGCCGTGACGTCTTTTGGAATATCGATAAGCACCGGTCCCGGACGTCCTTCCTGTGCGATCTGGAATGCCCAGCGTATCGTATCTGCCAGTTTATTTACATCTTTTACGATAAAATTATGCTTCGTGATCGGCATCGTCACGCCTGTAATATCGATCTCCTGAAAGCTGTCGCGTCCAAGCAGGGAGACTCCGACGTTCGCTGTGATCGCCACGACCGGCACACTGTCCATGTATGCTGTAGCGATTCCCGTGACGAGATTCGTCGCGCCCGGTCCTGATGTAGCCAGACATACGCCGACTTTCCCCGTAGAACGCGCATATCCGTCGGCTGCGTGAGATGCGCCCTGCTCATGAGAAGTCAGAATGTGGCGAATCTCATCGCTGTGCTTATACAACTCGTCATATATATTCAAAATAGCGCCGCCCGGATAACCGAAAACCGTATCAACGCCCTGCTCCTTCAAGCATTCAATTACAATCTCTGATCCATTCAATTTCATACGCAACAATCCTCTCTGTTCTGAATTATCAAGCATCCAAAGCCTTTTCCATATTCCGGCTCATCCGGATGACACTGTCAATCAATTTCCCGCATCACTGATTATCGGTAAGCGGATTAATCAGCACAGCTCCGCGGTTGCCTGATGTCACAAGCGACGCATAGCGTGCCAGATACCCTGTCTTGATCTTCGGCTCGCGCGGCTTCCACTCCGCCTTTCTTCTTGCCAGCTCCTCATCGCTGACTGCCAGATCAAGTCTGCACTCAGGAATATTTATTTTGATGATGTCGCCCTCCTCTACGAGTGCGATCGGTCCTCCGACTGCCGCCTCCGGCGATACGTGTCCGATCGAAGCTCCTCTGGAAGCGCCGCTGAACCGTCCATCCGTAATAAGCGCTACGCTTGAGCCAAGCCCCATGCCTGCGATCGCAGAAGTCGGATTGAGCATTTCTCTCATGCCCGGTCCGCCTTTTGGTCCTTCATAGCGGATCACAACGACGTCTCCTGCTACGATCTTTCCGCCGAGGATCGCTGCGATTGCATCCTCCTCACAGTCAAAAACGCGGGCAGGACCTTCGTGTACCATCATCTCCGGCACGACTGCCGAACGCTTTACTACGCCGGAATCCGGAGCCAGATTTCCTTTGAGCATTGCCAGTCCGCCCGTCTCGCTGTACGGATCTTCGACCGGACGAATGACCTTGGGATTTTTATTTTCACAACCTGCAATATTTTCCCCTACTGTCTTTCCTGTAACAGTCAGACAGTCGAGATTCAGCAGATTCTTCTTTGTCAGTTCATTCATAACTGCGTATACGCCGCCTGCCTCATTAAGATCCTCTATATACGTCGGACCTGCCGGAGCAAGGTGACACAGATTCGGCGTGCGTGCGCTTACCTCATTTGCAATATCCACATTAAGCTCCACGCCTGCCTCATGCGCGATCGCCGGAAGATGCAGCATGCTGTTCGTAGAGCAGCCAAGCGCCATATCGACGGTCAGAGCGTTCATAAACGCCTTCTCTGTCATAATATCGCGCGGACGGATATTCTTTTTCAGAAGCTCCATCACCTGCATGCCTGCCATCTTTGCAAGACGTATCCTCTCGGAATATACTGCCGGAATCGTGCCGTTTCCGCGAAGCCCCATACCGAGCGCTTCCGTCAGGCAGTTCATACTGTTCGCTGTATACATACCGGAACAGGAGCCGCAGGTCGGGCATACCTTTTCTTCGTACTCTCTGACTTCCTCTGCCGTCATCGTTCCCGCCGTGTATTCTCCGACAGCTTCAAACATGCTGGAGAGACTTCTCTTTCGTCCTTTCAAATGTCCCGCCATCATCGGGCCGCCGCTTACGAAAATCGTCGGAATATTCAGTCTTGCCGCCGCCATCAGAAGCCCCGGAACGTTCTTATCACAGTTCGGGATCATGACAAGCGCGTCAAACTGGTGCGCCATCGCCATACACTCCGTCGAATCAGCGATCAGATCGCGCGTCACAAGGGAATACTTCATGCCGACATGCCCCATTGCGATACCGTCGCAGACTGCGATCGCAGGAAACTCTCTCGGCACACCTCCTGCCATTGCCACGCCGAGCTTGACTGCCTCCGTGATCTTGTCGAGGTTCATATGTCCCGGAACCACCTCATTATATGAATTTACGATACCGATCAGAGGCCGCTTCATCTCCTCCTCCGTCATGCCAAGCGCATGAAAGAGCGAGCGGTGCGGTGCCTGCTGAATACCTGTCTTTACTGCATCACTTCTCATAAATAACTCCTCCTTTGATGGTACGGCAGATGGTTCTGCCCTTACGAAACCGTATTTATCTTACCATTCATTTATCTTTTTTCATTCTGTATTTCTATTTACTGTATATTTTCTTCCTGC
>CATZPU010000157.1 GCA_958422845.1 uncultured Lachnospiraceae bacterium
GCCGGAAGGAGAATCTATCATGAAACAAAAAATCGGTTTTATCGGACTCGGACTTATCGGCGGATCACTGGCAATGGCGCTTCGGCGGGCAATTCCAGACTGCCGCATCATGGCATACGTCAGGACACAGGCAACTGCCGAAGCCGCCCTGTCATCCGGCACGATCGACGCGGTCTGCACCTCCCCGTCCGATCCGCAGTTTGCACAGTGCGACTGCATTTTTCTGTGTACTCCCGTAGGCAGCAATATCGAAGCGCTCGCCTGCCTGAAAGATGTCGTTTCCAAAGACTGCCTTCTGACTGACGTCGGAAGTGTAAAAGGAGATATTCACCGTGCCGCGCACGGGATGGGACTTGACGGAAGATTTATCGGCGGTCATCCTATGGCGGGCTCCGAAAAATCCGGTTTTGCTAATGCGCAGGCACATCTGTTTGAAAATGCGTACTACGTCATCACACCGTCCGCCGGAACGCCGCAGGACCTGATCGATTCGTACTATGCGCTTGCGTCAGCCATAGGCTCGATCCCGCTTGTGCTCGATGCGCAGCAGCACGATTACATTACTGCCGCAGTCAGCCATCTTCCGCATCTGATCGCAGCCTCGCTCGTCAACACCGTACACGACCTCGACTCCAAGGACGAGATCATGAAAATGATCGCGGCAGGCGGCTTCAAGGATATTACGCGGATCGCCTCCTCCTCACCTGAGATGTGGGAGCATATCTGCCTTTCGAACAGTCAGAATATTTCTGAGGTAATGGACACCTTTATCTCACTGCTTGAAAACTGCCGAGCAGAAATGTCGGCAGGAAACGGAGATGCGATCTACCGGACCTTTGAGCGTTCCCGCGACTACCGCGATTCCTTCGCTTCCTCATCGCTTGGAACGATCAAAAAAACGTACAATATTTACTGTGATATTGTAGATGAGTCGGGAGCTATCGCAACGATCGCGACGACGCTTGCCGTCAACGGCATCAGTATCAAAAATATCGGCATCGTCCACAACCGTGAATTTGAAGAAGGCGCCCTTCGTATTGAGTTTTACGAAGAAGCGCCCTCTCTAAAGGCAGCAAAGCTGCTGCGGCAGCACCGCTATCAGGTGTGGGTGAGATAAACAGCACAACGCCAAAAAACAGGTGATGCAAACGCTACGAGAATCCGTACTTTGCATCACCCATTTTTTCGTATTCTGCGCAGTTTTCTTTTTTAACTATCCTACTTTCCCTCAAAAACGAGATCATCTGCTTCGCACCGGATACCTGTCCGGTAAAACGTCTCTGCCAGACGCTCCAGATACCACGTATCCTTTATACCTGCTGTCTCATACGGAGAGTGCATGGCAAGCTGTGCCAGACCGATGTCGACGCTGCGCAGCGATACCTGCGTATTAGAAATGTTTCCAAGCGTCGAACCTCCTGCCATATCAGAGCGGTTCGTATATACCTGATACGGCACATCCGCCAGACTGCAAAGCTGCTTAAATACAGCACCGCTTACTGCGTCTGTCGTATATTTCTGGTTTGCATTATACTTGATCACGATTCCTCCGTTCATCTGCGGACGGTTCACCGGATCAGCCATTTCCGGATGATTCGGATGGACGGCATGCGCATTGTCGCATGAGATCATAAAACTGTCCGCGATCGCCATCCGGTATTCCTCCTGTGTTTTTCCAAGACCTTCACTGATACGCAGCAGCGTATCCTGCAAAAAGGTAGATGCAGCGCCCTGTCTTGAGACACTGCCTGTCTCTTCATTATCAAAAGCACAGAACACCGGAATGGAACTGCCTTCTTGTCCGTCAAGCAGTTCAAAATCATCAGACTGCCCCGCTTCCTCCTGCACAGCCGCAAGAAATCCCACAAGCGACGCGTACATACATTGCAGGTCGTCAAGACGCGGCGCCGATACAAATTCACTGCCGCTTCCCCATATGCTTCCCCTTTGTCTGTTATAGAGAAACAGATCCATACCAAGAAGCTCGTCTTTTGAAATTCCCGCCTCCTCTGCAATCATGCTCAGGAATGTATCCTTTGCCGTTTCATCTCCGAATACGGGGCACATATCTGTCTGTGCATTATACTTAAAGCCGTCGTTTGCCTCACGGTTCATATGGATCGCCACATTCGGGATCATCAAAAGATCACGATCTACGTTTATCAGGATCTGTTTTATTTTACCTTCTTTCGCAGCCATGACGCGCCCTGCCACAGACAGAGGGCGGTCAAACCACGGAGCACACAGCATACCGCCGTACCGCTCTACATTCAGCTTCGTATACTTTTTGTCCGCCTCCATCTCAGGATCCTCTTTTACCTTAAATGACGGAGAATCCGTATGACTGCACATCATCTCAAAACAGGAAAATGTCTGGTGCGGCACGACAAATGCGATCACGGAAGAAGCGTTCCTTGTCACATAATATCTGCCGCCCTTTTCCAGTTCCCACTTTTCATTTTCCAGAAGTCTGACAAATCCTTTTTCCTCCAAAAGCCTGCTTGCGTTTGCCACCGCATGAAAACCGGTCGGGCTCTTTTCAATAAAATCTAAAAGCGCTTTTGAGCTGTCTAAAAATTTCTGCATATCCTTTCACCTTTCAACCCTTTTCATCATCCGTGCTGCTTTATGCCTCATACCGCCGCACAGTGTGCAGCGATCCATTTCACGCAGCATTCTAAAATTCTTCTATGTTTTCTGCCTGTATGTCCGTGTGAACTGCGCCAAGCTTCTCTGCCTCCGAGGTATTCCAATACAGCGTACCGTCCTCATAAGCGGCTATGCAGCCCTGCTTTACGTGTGCTTCATCCGCTCCGATCACAGGAATCCCCACCTCATCGGCGTATGCACGGATCGTCTGCACCAGTCCGTCTACCAGTCCATCCTCGATACACAGTACACAATCTGCATTTCCTACAAGCTCAGAAGCTGCCAGATCAATATCAAGCTCCTCCTCGATCGTATCTGTCACAAGTTCCAGACCGTACTCCTTTGCAAGAGCTGTATATTCTTCGATCAGGACTTCTGCATTTTCATTATTCTCAGAATATATAATGCCCACTGTCTGAGCTTCCGGAAACAGTGTTTTCACAAGTTCAAACTGCGCCTCTGCTCCGCCTGAGAGAAGTGTTGCGGTCTCGGATTGCGTTTCTGCTTCGCTCTCCGACTCTGCCGAAACTTCTGTCTCCGTTTCAATTTCTGATTCCGACTCAGATTCTGTTTCCGTTTCTGTCTCAGATTCAGTTTCTGTCTCAGATTCACTTTCTGCTTCTGTTTCCATCTCTGTCGCAGCTTCCGTTGCCGCTTCTGGCTCAGTTTCCGTTTCCGCTTTGCTCTCTGGCTCCGTTTCAGTTTCCGGCTCTGCCTCACTTTCCGATTCGCTCTCTGACTCTGTTATACGCTCATCTTCTACCTCCGCATTTATGAGCCTGTCCTTCACACTCTCGTCCATCTCTCCGGAGCTTTCAAGAAATTCTGTCTTTACGTAAGCGTCAACTGTACTTTCTGCATCTGTATACCGAATACATGACCATTCTCCCTCTTCTGCGGTCACGAAAACAGTCTCTCCTCCGGTAAATTCTCCAAGCTTCTCTGCCTCTGTCGATGCTTCTGCCCGTACATTGATGTTTTCTTTCACGATACGTACATTCTCCGCACCGCTTAAATATTCTGACTTAACGTATCCCTGTGAAAAGTGCTCTGCCTCTTCATATCGAACCAAAGTCCAGTCATTTTCCTCCGAAACTGCAAGCACGTACATGCCCGGAGTAAGCAAAGCCTGAATCTCAGCTTCTTCTGAAGCATCCTTTCTCACATTCACTCTGTCATTTACAAATCGCAGCTCCTGCTCATATTCCGCCTCGCCGGATTCATCCGCATCTTCCATTTCAGATATTTCGGGATTTTCTGCACCCACCTCCGTTTCCGGCGCAGTATTTGTTTCACTTTCTGTTTCTGATTCTGGCTCAGAGTTTGTTTCGTTTTCGCTCTCTGATTCCGTTTCAGCCTTTATTTCGCTTTCGCTCTCTGTCTCCGTTTCAGAGTTTATTTCGCTTTCGCTCTCTGTCTCCGTTTCAGCCTTCATTTCGCTTTCGCTCTCTGATTCTGGC
>CATZPU010000158.1 GCA_958422845.1 uncultured Lachnospiraceae bacterium
GCGGTATGTCGTACTCGGCATGGTACTGTGTGTATGGCCGAATACGTCCCTGAAAATCATCTGCAACGGTCTGGGATTCGAGATGGTAGTCCTTGGCATTACGTATGGGATCATTTATTTTACGAAAGAAAATCTGGCGGGCTTTTTGCAGATGGATCTTGTGATTGGGATCATCTGCCTTGCATTCGGCGTTTTTATTCTGCTGAACCCGACATTTCTTGCGACCGTGCTTCCGTTTGCAATGGGGATCATCCTGCTGCTTGGCGCTGTCGTGAAGATACAGAGCGCGCTCAATATGCGCCGCCTGAAATTTGAAAAATGGTATGGCGTCCTTATCTGCGCTCTTGTAATTATCGCTCTCGGTATCGTTTTGCTGTGCAATCCGTTTCAGAAAGAGAGCCATATGGTACTGTATATTGGACTGTGCCTGATCCTCGACGGAGCGACGAACCTCGTAAGCCTGATCTTTATCCAGATGCGGGTAAAAAAGCTTGCGCGGATACAGAAGGAATATCCTGAGGCGGACTTAAGCGAGCTTCTTGCACAGCAGGGAAAGAAGAAAACGCAGGAGAAGGCAGAGGTAGTCGTACAGGATACCGGAAAGAGTAAGGAGTAATACATGAAGATACTGTTTATTTCGCTTGGCTGTGACAAGAATCTTGTCGATTCCGAGGAGATGCTCGGACTTTTGAACAGTCGGGGTTATACATTTACGGATGATGAGACGGAAGCTGATATTATTGTGATCAATACCTGCTGCTTCATCAATGATGCGAAAGAGGAGAGCGTTCAGACGATCCTTGAGATGGCGGAGTATAAGAAAGCCGGAAGCTGCAAGGCTCTCATCGTGACAGGCTGTATGGCGCAGCGGTACAGACAGGAGATTCTTGACGAGATAGAGGAGGTCGACATGGTGCTTGGAACTGCCGCATACGACGAGATCGTATCGGCGGTAGAATCGGCGCTTAGCGGCAGCCGCATGGTCGAAGAGAAGCCTCTTACGTATCTGCCTGATGTAAAAGAAAAGCGTATTGTGACGACGGGCGGACATTTTGCATATCTGAAGATCGCAGAGGGCTGTGATAAGCACTGCACCTACTGCATTATCCCGAAGCTGCGCGGAACATACCGCAGCGTTCCGATGGAGCGGCTTATCGCACAGGCAAAGGATCTTGCAGCGCAGGGAGTAAAGGAGCTTATTCTCGTTGCGCAGGAGACGACGGTGTACGGCGTTGATCTGTACGGAAAAAAATCGCTTCATCTGCTGCTGAAAGAGCTTTGCGCGATTTCGGGGATCCGCTGGATACGTATTTTGTATTGTTATCCGGAAGAGATATACGATGAGCTGATTGAGACGATGCGGACGGAGCCGAAGATATGCCATTATCTCGATCTGCCGATCCAGCATGCGTCTGATGCCGTTCTTAAGCGGATGGGAAGGCGCACGACGCGCGCTGATCTGACGCAGATCATTGAAAGGCTTCGGGAGGCTATGCCGGATATCATGCTGCGCACGACGCTGATCGCGGGCTTCCCCGGAGAGACGAAAGAGCAGCATGAGGAGATGATGGATTTTATCGATGAGATGGAATTTGACCGTCTCGGCGTGTTCCCATACTCACAGGAAGAGGATACTCCGGCGGCGTCTATGCCGGATCAGATCGACGAGGAGACGAAGCTTACATGGCAGGAAGAGCTGATGGAGCTTCAGCAGGAGATCGCCTTTGACCGTGCGCAGGAAATGGTCGGACGTACCGTTACGGCTATGGTAGAAGGAAAGGTTGCGGATGAAAATGTGTACGTTGCCAGAACGTACGGGGATTCGCCGAATATTGACGGACTTCTTTTTATCCATACAGGAGAGACGCTTATGTCCGGAGATTTTGTCCGTGCAAAAATAACAGGCGCCGCAGAATACGATTTGATAGGAGAGATTTCAGATGAATTTACCGAATAAACTTACCGTACTGAGAGTATGTATGGTTCCAGTATTTGTTTTTTTGATGCTTTGGGACGGACTTGGCGACAACGGCAGATACGCTGCCGCGGTGATCTTCATTCTTGCCAGTGCGACGGACTGGTTTGACGGCTATCTGGCGCGCAAAAATAATCTTGTCACAGATTTCGGAAAATTTATGGACCCGATCGCAGACAAGCTTCTTGTGTGCTCGGCAATGATCTGTCTTGTGGAGCTTGAAGCGCTTCCGGCATGGATCGTGATCATCATCATCGGAAGAGAATTTATCATCAGCGGATTCCGTCTGGTGGCGTCCGATAAAGGTACTGTGATCGCGGCAAGCTACTGGGGGAAATTCAAAACAGTATCGCAGATGATCATGGTGATCCTGCTGATCTTTGATTTCGGCGGAGTGTTTGACATGATCGGCGAGGTGATGATATGGATCTCCCTTATCCTGACAGTGATCTCTCTCGTAGATTATCTGCGCAAGAACTGGAGCGTGCTTGACGGTCAGATGTAAGAGGCGGTGATGCATGATGCAGACAGAAAAAACAAAAAAGCAGGCTCCCGATATTTCGGATAAGGAGAAAACAGACATCGGTGCTCTGGCTCAGTGCCTTGTCGGGCTGCTTAAGGAGCGCGGCATGACTGTGACGGCGGCGGAATCCTGTACGGGCGGGATGGTCTGTGCAGCTCTCACATCTGTAGCGGGCAGCTCTGAGGTTTTAAAGTGCAGCTTTGTCACGTACTGCGACAAGGCGAAGCGCAGGATTTTGGGCGTGCGCAGAAAGACGCTTGAAAAACACACCGCAGTAAGTAAACAGACTGCAAAAGAGATGGCAGAGGGCGGCGCGAAGCGTGCGAAGGCGGACTGCTGTATTTCCGTGACAGGGTATGCCGGACCGGACAGCGGATACGGTGATCCGGTAGGGCTCGTGTATATCGGATGTCATGTCAATGGAAAAACAAAGGTAAAAAAATTTCTTTTTGAAGGCGACAGAAACAGCGTCAGAGAGCAGGCGGTACGGCAGGCTCTGCTTCTCCTTAAAAAGAAAATAAAGTAAATATTTCTGCTAAGCAGCCAGACTGCCGCAGGATACAGAGCAAAACGCGGAATCCGTACAGGAGTTCCGAAGCCGTTTTGGATCTGTATTCTGCGGCAGTTCTTTTTTTACACGATTATCTTCGCATCTGGCGCATCAGCCCGATCAGGCGGTCGATCCGCGCTATCTCTTCCGGTGATTTTCCTTCCTTCATAACGTTGATGACGGCATCGATCTCAGAAGGCTGAAAGCCCATTTGCTTTTCCTGTGTCTGCGCAGATGCAGACATCAGAAAAGAAAGCAGCTCATTTTGTTTTTTGCCCTTTGCCTGTTCGGCAAGAGAAGAGAGCATTTGAAGTTTGGCAGGATCGATATTGCCAAGGGCTGGGTTCTTTGTCCATGAATTGTCGCTCATAAATTCTCCTTTTGATAAGCATTAAAAGAATGCGGCAGGATCAGCGCCGGATCGTGCAAAGATGGAATAAAGCTCCAGTGCAGAGAACATCTGGAGGCACTGATCGATCATTTCTCCCTCGCTTTCATCACAGTAATTGCGCATATCGGTCAGCATATCGATCATGTCGGGAGATGCACTCTCTGTACCGCAGGCGTGGACGCGGTTTCCGGTATGTTCGTAAAAGCGGAGGATATTCTGCATTTCCAGTATTTTGATGAGAAGCGAGATCATTTTCTGGCTGGAAGCATTGATGTAAGGGACGGCAGCTTTTAAAAGCTGCAAATGATTCTGATTGGCGATCTGATCCAACGCAGTCAGCATAATTGCTCCGGCTCTTTTTGTTTATATGTATGAGGGAAAAGTCAAAAATATTCCTCGTGAATATCTTATAAGAAAGCCGAAAGGATGACAGGTCAGGGAGGGATCGTCATGACGATGAGGACAGTCAGAGAGGGCAATGCTTTCTACGAAATAGATGAAGAGTGTATGAAGAAAAGAGAGGCAGGATGTTTGAGGGAAGACGGAGGGATACAGCGGAAATGGCAGGAAAAGGATTACGAAAAGAATCAGAAACAGACTTCCGTCAGACAAAGATAGTGAAAAAACATCTGTTATGAGAAGGGCGCAT